>JAIOHN010000551.1 GCA_019912985.1 Anaerolineae bacterium
GATGTATTTGATTGGCTGGTGCCGCTGGCATTGGTGATTATGCTGCTGCCTTCGGCGTTGTCGATCGCTTACCCGGTTGAAAATCCGAGTCACACGCGCACCAGTGGAGCACTACCGGAAGTCTATCTGATCGCGGCGCTGCCGCTGGCGCTGATGGTGTACTCGATTCTGCGCCTGCTGCGCGACCAACGCGGCACTGTGGTATCGCTGGCGCTGGTGGGGGTGGTCGTGCTGGGCGCACAGAGCTTGAACAGCAGCATTTATTTCAATGATTATCGTGAGTCTTATCTGGATTCTTCATTGCCATACAGCGAGGCCGGGCGAGTGCTGCGCGGCTTTGCCGAGAGCGACGGTGCATATGGCAATGCGTTTATGATCGCCTATCCTTACTGGTGGGATCATCGCGCGCTGGCGATTGAAGCCGGGCGTACCAATTGGCCCAATGGCATCGTCAGCCGCGAGAGCATCCCTGGTTTTCTGGCAGAAGGCTACCGGCGCACGGATGCCTACCGCCTGGACCCGGAGCGCGATTTACTTTTCTTCTACAGCTCGGAAGATGAGGACACAGAAGCCTATCTTCGGCAGTTGTTCCCCACTGGATACAGCCAGTATCGCCAGAGTTACCAGCTGGATGATGATTACAAGCTGTTCCGTGTGCCGCACCTGGGTGTAGAGGGCTTTGAGGCATTTATGCGAGAATATCCAGGGTGAGGAATTCGAAGAGATGGTGTGTAAAAACATGGTTGTAACAAGCACCTTGGTGAGTTTATGGTTGATACGGCTGTAAAACCGGCCCGAACACAGGGCATGTCCATTTCCCTATCCCGGCAGGATGTCCTGGTGGGCATTTTGCTGGTGTTTGTGATGTTGGTCGGCGGATATTTCCGGTTTGTCGGGCAGAATTGGGATGATTTCACCCACCTGCATCCCGATGAACGCTTCCTGACCGATGTGGCGTCCTCGCTCAATACCAGCCTGAACTCTACTGAATCCAACGCGATTGACCAGCAGACGCAGATCGAAACCTGTCGCCAACGCTACCCGAATACCAATGGGGCCGGAGGCTTCTTCGACGCGCAGTGTTCGCTATGGAATCCCCATAATGCCACGCCACGCAGCGGCCTCTATGTTTATGGCACGCTGCCGTTGTTTATGGCGCGTGGCATGGGTGATCTGGTGGTGCAGGCCACTGGCAATCCAGTGTGGTCGAGTTACAACGGCGTGCATCTGGTGTGGCGCAGTCTCTCGGCACTGGCTGAGATGATCGTGATTCTGGTCGTCTTTCTCATCGGCGTGAAACTGCATGATAAATGGGTGGGGCTGCTGGCAGCGGCGTTGTATGCCGCCACGGTATTTTCCATCCAGCAATCGCATTTTGGCACTGTGGATGCCATGGCGAACCTGTTCACCGTCATGTCGATCTACTTTGCAGTGCGCGTGCAGGATGATGGTGGGCTGTTGGATTATGGCCTGTTCGGGCTGGCATTTGCGGCAGCGCTGGCAAGCCGCATCAATCTGGCACCGCTGGCCGGGTTGATTATCCTGGCGGCTATCCTGCGCATGATCCCGGCCTTGGATGGGACAGTGCGCGGCAGGGAACGCCAGCGCATAACACAACTGCATGTGATCGAGTTGGTGCTGGCCGGTGCAGTCACCGTGGTCGGCTTCCGTATCATGAATCCGTATGCCTTTATGGGGCCGGGTTTCTTTGGCGTGACTCCCAATCCGCGCTGGTTGGCGGATATTGCTCAGG
>JAIOHN010000552.1 GCA_019912985.1 Anaerolineae bacterium
CCCCACTGCCCAAACCCGGCCCACTCTCCGTCGTGCAAGAAAACGGCCTGACCGTGAGTCTCTATTTCAGCGAAATTGCGCAGGGCCAGGTGGGACTAATCCAGGTACAGGCGGCTGGCATTGCAGGCGCACGCGCACGCTTCTTAAACCAGATGATCGAGTTTTTCCCGGTCGAGGGCGAAGGCTATTACGGCTTACTCTCGGCCAGCATGGAGCAAAATCCGCGCACCTACGACCTTTCGATTTTCGCCTGGTTGGAAGACGGCACCCGTTCCACCATCAACACGACCGTGCCGGTGGTCCTGGGCCAGTTTATCCGGCAGGACAACATCATCATGGCACCAGATCGTGCCTATCTGGTCGATACCGAGATTGAGCGCAACGAGCTGGCACAGTTGGAGAGTGTCTTCAGCAATGTCACGCCAGAGCATCTGTGGGATAGTCAGGGCTTCCAGATGCCTATCCTCAACTCGACACTGACCTCACCCTTCGGCGCGTTCCGCACCTTCAATGGCACGCTCCAGACCCGGCATACGGGTTGGGACATCCGCACGACGCTGGGGGTACCGGTGATGGCATCCTCCGCCGGGACCGTGGCCTATACAGGCCACATGGATATTCGCGGCAATATCGTGATTATTGATCACGGCTACGGCATCTTCTCGACCTACTGCCACCTCTCACAGACGCATGTCACGCGCGGCCAGACGATTATCAAGGGGCAGATCATCGGCGTGACCGGGGATACCGGGCGCAGCAGCGGCCCGCACTTCCACTGGGAGATCGCCGTCAACGGTGATTTTGTAGACAGTGTGCAATTTACCGAAACGTGGCTGCCCTAAGCAGGGACTTACGACGTACTTTCCTCTGGCGAAGATGGGGATTTCGGCTGTTTCTCCTCGGCAAAAGCCGTGAAGCGCATAAACGCCCGTTCCTGCGGCGTCATATCCACCGGATATTCAGTCGCATCATACGCTTCCATAATGCGATAGCCCTCTTTGATGTAACCGCGAATGGTATGCAGGCTGATACCCATCTCATCGGCGGCGAGATGCGCAGGCATCCCCTCAACCACACACAGCCGAATCGCCTGCCGGATGCGCTCCGTCAGTTCAGGATACTCACGCTTCTCCGGCAGCAACTTGGCGCGGAATACCCGGGCATTGAACAGCCCTTTCACCGCCCGTGATACCCCGCTGGTGATGATGAAATCATAATTCAGCCCATAGACGATGGCCCAGGCGATTTGCAGCCGCACATCCTGCTTGAGCAAAAAGCCGGAGGCATGCGCGCTGGCCGCGGTTTCGACCAGTTCAGGATCAACCACCTGTGCCAGACAGATGATACGGGAATCCGGAATCACGCGGCGCAGTTGTGTGATGGTATCATGCAGCGCTTGCGGCCCGCCCATATGATCGGCATCCAGTAACACGATATCGGGAAGCTCAGCCAGGGGGGTGCGGTCGATATAGGCCCACATCGCTTCCAGGCTTTCGGACATATTGGTTACGCGCGTGCGCCGATCCCAGGCGAGATAGCTGTTCACAGCCTGGAGCGCGTAGAAATCCGTATCCATGATGAGCACTTTGAGATTGACATTGGTGATATTCACCGGCATTGCTCGTTCCCCCGGTTCAAAACAGTCTACTAACTCATTATATACACATTATTAGGGGATGACCGGTTTACCTGACAATTACAGCCGCCAATCGGGGGGCCGCTGGCGCAGCCGCCATAGCCAGCCCACCGGATAACCGAGCATTTTGGCGACATCCCCCACCACGCGGATCACAGGGATGAGCGCACCTGCGTGCAGCCAGCCAAGTGAATGAGGACGAGGTGCGGACTGCATCACGGCAGGGAGGCGGCGATAAGGCTGGTAAAAGTAGTAGATCGCTCCCGGCAGGTAAAGCAGCCACAGCCAGCGACTGACGCGCCAGCCCAGCAGCGCGATCAACGGCGAGGCCAGCAGATAGGTGGCATAACGGGCCGCATGGCGTTTGCGCCACAGGTCGGCTTTGCCATCCCCACGCGCATACTGGTAATACTGTTTGAAGAAGGCCCGCAGCGATCCACGCGGGCGGAAATGGGCCACTGCATCCGGCGCGAAAGCGAAGGTTGGCTGTGTGGCTTTCAGGCGCAGATCGAAGATGAGATCTTCGCAGAAATCGAGCCATTCGGGATAACCGCCGACCTGCGCCCAGGTGGATTTGCGAAAAGCCACACTGCGGCTGCTCGGCAAAAATCCTGCCGGGTCGATCTCATGGACCAGCGGCAGCACGGTTGCCCCCATCGCCACCTCGAAAGTCGTGTGTGGGTCAGCCTGGAAAAAGCCGCTTACCACCTGAATCTGCGGGTCAGCCAGCAACGGTGCGGTCAGATTTTCCAGCCAGTCGGCTTCTAACCACACGCCCGCATCCGTCACGGCGATGATGTCGCCCTGCGCGGCGTCGATAGCGCGATTACGCCCCTCGCTGATATTGCAGTCCGGCACGACCAGCACCCGCAGCGGCAGCCGGTCGGCATAACTCTGGAGCACACCCACTGTGTGATCGCGGCTGCCTCCATCGACAAACACCACTTCATCGGGCTGGCGGGTCTGCGCACAGATCGAGTCAAGCAGCGGACGGATGTGGTCGCCTTCGTTGAGGACAGTGGCAATCAGGGAGATCATCACGAAAGGTCGATGGATGCTTTACCAGCGCTGTAGGATTTGATACGGTTCACCAGCGTATCATAATCCTGGTGAGTGCGGTTGGTCAGGGCAATGACCGGGGTCCAGCCTTCACCTGCCAGCACGCCGATAATCCGATATTGCAGCGGCAGTGAGGGAATGACCAGCATGATCCCCTCGGCAGCACGATATTTTTTGCGGCCCACCATCGCGCGGCGGGTGGTTTCGGCAGATGCTTGCGGCAGCAGTGGATAGGGCTTGATAGCCGCCACCCCATCCCAGGGGACAAAACAGTTTTTCCACACCACTGGCTCAACGGTCAGCCCCTCGCGCGCGATGCTCACAGCGGGGGTGGCAGTCGTCAGTGACAGCACAAAGGGAACCAGTGCCAGTGTAAGGATGGCTGTGAGCAGAAACAGCATACCCGGCTGAATGAGCAGCGCCAATACGACCTGAAACAGGGCCGCGATCAACATAATGACCACCAGCACCGCTGCGCCATAGTGCAGCAGGCGATTTTGACCGGAACGCGGATGAGATGCTTTCATGGGCTGCATTATAGCGGACAGCCCGCCAGTCCCAAATACCGCAAATTCCACGCCCGCAAATTCAAGCTATTTCTTTAAGCATTTATTACGTAATCCTAATAGAAACAGATTATACTGAGGGGAAGTACATTCGTACACCAAGCATAGGAGGATTTTTCTATGGCTCGTGTAGCAATTAACGGCCTGGGACGTATCGGTCGGGCTACTTTGAAAGTCGTTATGGACAACCCGGCGCTGGAACTGGTGGCAGTGAACGACATCGCAGAGATGGAGAACATTGCCTATCTCATCAAATATGACACCGTATACGGTCGTTACAACAAGTCTGTTGAAACCCGCGACAGCAAACTGATCATTGATGGGCAGGAGATTGCCTATGAGAGCGAACGCAACCCGGCGGACCTGCCCTGGGGCAAGATGAATGTTGACCTGGTCTTTGAATGCACCGGCCTGTTCACCAAGCGCGAGGATGCCGGCAAGCATGTGGATGCGGGCGCAAAATGGGTCATCATCTCCGCGCCCACCAAGAGCGCGGATGTGCCGACCGTGATCCATGGGGTCAACAGCGCCAATGGAGAATCGCATGTCATCTCCTGCGCGAGCTGCACCACCAACAGCATTACACCTGTGATGGAAATCATGAACCGCCGCATTGGCGTGAAAAAAGCGGTGATGACCACCGTTCATGCCTACACCGCCTCGCAGATGCTGGTCGATTCGCCTGGTGGCAAGAAGGACATGCGTCGTGGACGTGCCGCCGCTGCCAATATCGTCCCGGCGAGTACAGGCGCGGCGATTGCAACCACCAAAGCGCTGCCGGAGCTTGACGGGCGCTTCGATGGCAGTGCGCTGCGCGTGCCGGTGACAGTCGGTTCCATTTCCGATATTGTGTTTATCGCCGAGCGGCCTACCTCAGTGGAAGAAGTCAACAACATCCTGCGTGAAGAAGCGCAGACTGAGCGTTATCTGGGGATTTTCGGCGTGGCGGAGGACCCGATTGTCTCCTCCGATATTGTGCAGGATACCCATGCCTCAATTGCGAACCTGGATAGCACGCAGGTGGTGGATGGCGATCTGGTGAAGGTCATGGCCTGGTATGATAATGAATGGGGCTACACCAACCAGATGATTCGCCAGGCACTGGCGGTGCTGGGCGAGAAGGCGATGGCATAACCACGCTTGTATGAGGATGTCAGAGGCGACCTGCGGGCCGCCTCTTTTGATTCAGGGCTGAGCTCAAGAGTCCAGCAACCGCACCTCGCGGTCAGCAGGGATGCGGCGGTCGAATGTGTCCGCCCAGATTTCGAATGAGTCGTCAGTCGCAGAGCCTTCACGGTTGGCAAACGAGAAATCCACCCATTTGCCGACTTCCGTCATATACTCCATCTGTCCTGACACATCACCGCTCAGCCAGGCGGCATACGCCTCGGCAGCCGTCACTCGTCGCATGTCTTTCCTCCTACACATCGCGACTATGCTTTCGGTATTTACCAGTATAACAGGTGAATGGATACAGGGAAAACCTGACCGTGGAGCTATTGGGGTGCAGTCAGGCTTGCTTAGAAGCTGCCCACGAACGAGCGCCAGGGCCCTTCGAAACTGCCTGATAAGACGACGATTTGTGTTCGCGCGGCAATCGCCAGCATCAGGCCCTGATCAAAGCGCTGGTAAACAATTTGTCCGCTGCTTTCGTCACCAAAAGCCCAGCCTAAGAACTGGCGCACACTCGGATTGGTGCGCCACACTTTGCCAAACCCGCGCACCGGTTCCACACGCCCTTCCGGTGGCGTTTCGCCGCCGCTTTCCGGGTCCACTGCCGCGTCGAAGGTGTCCTCAAAGCGCTCAAACTGGCCG
>JAIOHN010000553.1 GCA_019912985.1 Anaerolineae bacterium
CCAGAATCCCAACATCATCCACTCGCTGGACGATCCGTTTCAGCCTGAAGGTGGCCTGGCGATTCTGACCGGCAACCTAGCCCCAGATGGTGCGGTTATCAAACACGCTGCTGCCACGCCGGAACTGCTGCATCATCGAGGACGAGCTGTGGTATTCAAGGGGATTGAAGACCTGAAAGCTAGAATCGACGACCCGGATCTCGATATCAGCGCCGACGACGTGCTGGTGCTTCAGAACGCCGGACCGGTCGGTGGGCCGGGGATGCCAGAGGTCGGCAACCTGCCAATTCCGGTCAAGCTGCTCCAGCAGGGTGTGCGAGATATGGTGCGAATCTCCGATGCCCGCATGAGCGGGACCTCCTATGGCACGATAGTGCTGCACGTTGCGCCGGAAAGTGCCGTTGGTGGACCACTGGCGCTGGTGCGCAATGGCGATGAGATCGAGCTGGATATAAGCAATCGCCACCTGCACCTGCATGTCAGCGATGAAGAACTGGCTCGACGGCGAGCTGCATGGCGGCAGCCCGAAGTGGCATTCAGGCGGGGTTACGGCCAGCTTTTCCTGCGGCATGTTAACCAAGCCCCCCAGGGTTGCGACTTCGACTTCCTGCGAGGCAGGGACCGAGCGCAGATCAGTGAGCAGCCGAAATTCTAGAGGATAACAAGTCAGTCATTTAGAAGCATCACACATTGAGTTCCTATCGACAATACGCCATTGTTACTCCGTGATCAACTGTGGCAAGCTGGGACTCAGTCGGGTGCATTTGAAAGCGCAGCCGGACCGGCCAATCATAGGTGTTGAAACCGACATCTCGACAGAACCCGGTAACCATGACCTCCATGTGCCATTGTGCATACCAGGCAATGTGCTGCACCAGCGCGTCCTGTAAACCTGGGCGCGAGCTCTCGTCGAGGCGCAGGCGAGAGCGATCTGGCTTGCCGATGCTCAGCAGAACCTCGCTCCAGGGAATGGTGGTTTCGATAATGATGGCGGTCACACGGAAGCCGCTCACGTATAGAGCTGATTCGGCCTTGTGTGCGATCCATGCCGGCGCAGCTTCAGACCAGCGCCAAGTATGCAGACTACCTTGCAGATATTCCGGATTATAGTGAGAGTTCGGCACAATCCAGGGATGCTGGTCCAAAATGGCCGTCATTTCCTGCAAGCTTGTCACACCCGGGCGGATGCCCATGAAACAAGGCATGGGACAGTCCTCCGATGTCATTAGCAATTCGCGCATATCGCTGATGTTCGTGGGCTGAGCGCGGATCATTAGCAGCAGCAACAGCCACAGGCCACTTATCAGCAGTATCCAGCGCCATATATATCGGATCATCAATACTTTACTTGCATTTCGTCATTGGCAGCTCCGGCCTGAAAAATATGATCTCGTGACTGACATTTCTCATGCTAAGGATCAAAGTAGCTGCGTTTACTGTATAAGTCGGGTTCTAGGTACTTGCTCGCTTTGTGTGCAATTGTTGGTTGCAGATTAGCGAATATCGGCCATGGAGGCAAATGCTTTGGAAATCTAACCAACATGCATGATGGAGATATTCGCAAGAAAGTTGTATTTAAGACGAGTTCCACAGGAGATACGAGCGGTATCAGTCACAAATCGCCTCCCCACTGCGGGGCATCCAGAAGGTTCTGCACCAGGATTCGAGCGGTTCAAAGCTATTCTGGTCGAAGCTCAGCCGGAATAAGGGCGAGTGAATCAGTGGACCTGGAAGCGGATAGCGCGGCAGGGTATAGTCAAGAGCATTACTTAAACAACCTGTGGAAATGATCTCATTGGGGCGCGCGAAGCCAAAGGCATCTGCGAAATCGGGTTGGTAATGCCGGATTTCAAGTTGTTAAAGTGCCGCTTCTAACGCCCAATGCTGCAGCAACGTTTGCAGAGGCAGGTGGGTCCATGTGCCATATTTGTATGGCGTGTGAGTATGGGTATCTAGCTCACCTTAATGTCGCACAGCGCAAAAATGGAGAATCAGATGGAGAATATACAGATCAAAGTGGATGCCGGGCAGTGGTTGGGCGATCTGCCGCACAACTGGAACTACATCGGCTACGACGAGATCAATTACACCTATGTGCCCGAAGGCCAGGCGCTGCTGGCGAAGTTTGCCGCTATGCAAGAGAAGCCCTACTACGTCCGGGCGCATCACCTGTTCTGCACCGGCAACGGTCATGCGGCTTACAAGTGGGGATCGACCAACGCCTATCTCGAAGATGAGAACGGTCAGCCGCTGTATGACTGGCACTTTGTCGATCTCACACTGGACACCATCTTGCAGCATCACTGCAAGCCCTTTGTCGAACTGGGATTCATGCCGCTGCATCTTGTGGATCCTGCTTGCTACGACATTGAGGACAACGTGGGCTCTTATCGCGATTACAAAGCCTACGGTTGGGCCTGCCCGCCGAAGGATTACCAGAAGTGGCACGATCTGGTTTTCGAACTGGTGCAGCACTGCCTGGAGCGTTACGGTAAGGATGAGATTCTGACCTGGTATTGGGAACTATGGAATGAGCCGGACCTGGATTATTACTGGCGCGGCAGCATCGACGAGTTCAACAAACTCTACGATTACACCGCCGCTGCCGTCAAAGCCGCCTGTCCAGAATGCCGCGTCGGCGGCCCTGGCACGACCA
>JAIOHN010000554.1 GCA_019912985.1 Anaerolineae bacterium
AGCCAGCCATCTTCCTTCAACTGCGCTCCAATCGCGGGCGTGTTGAACTTGAGCGGCTGCACCCGCAGCACGGCGCGGTGTGCCACATCGGGTAGGAGATAGACATAACGCTCGTCCAGATAACCGACAATCGTTGTTCCGGGTCGCGGTTCTTCCGGCTGGTGCATGTCCCTTGCCAGCATCAGTTCGCCGCTGGCGAGAAGCTGCCCCAGCGTGTCGATGAACACCTGCCCGGCGCGTTCCTGCTGCACCGCTTTCACCGTTTCCACGATGCTGTCCTGCCACGACGGTAACGCATCGTCGCAGTCCAGTTCTGCCATGAACCGCCTGAGCATCTGATAGGTTGTGACCAGCACCGCCCAGTTCTGCACCATGCGTCCGGTGTTCGCCTGCCGCCCCAGCTTACTGGCGAGATTGTCACGGTAGCCCTTCACATTCGACTCGAAACGGCTTGCCACTTCCTTTATCAGAGTTCCTTCATCCACCTGCGCCGCAATCCACTGGATGAATCGGGCTGTGAAACCGGGGAGCTGGTCGCGTACTGTTTCCAGCTTCGCCAGCACTACCCCGCCCGGATCGCGCTTCTCCCAGGGTGGAATTTCCAGCACCAACATACGGGACAGGATCGAGGCTTCCCCCTCAATGGTCGTTTCACCAGTGGACAACAGCAGTCCGCGACAGGGACGCTCATGCCGCAATTTGGCTTCGCGGGTCAGCCTGCCGCGTCCCATCCCACGCGAATAGCTCTGTAAAAAGCGGGTGAAAGTACGTTCGTCAGCATAGATGGTTTTGTAATCGTCCACCCAGTAGAGGGTATCCGCCAGCGCATAGCCCAACGTCTCGACAGTGTTGATGGTATCACCCCACTGACCGGGCGGCGTGTCGCGTGTGAACTGCCCATAGAAACTGGTCAAGAGCGAGGCAATCTCCGACTTGCCGCTGCCCGATGTTCCCACCAGATGCACCGCCGGACGGGTCGCGGCGGCGGGAAAGAAGCGCTGCACGATGGGCAGCAGGGCGAAGGCGATCAACGAGGGCGCAAGGTGTCTGGGGAGTGTGGCGACGGCTGCCTTGAAGGCTCCCAGACTCTCCTGCCAATCTGCGCCGCGCAAGCGGTAGTCGCGCAGGCGGTTTTCAAGGTCGACCTCTGGCGGTTCACTTAACTGCCCATTGGCACTAACACTCATCTCCGGTGAAACATACACCCACTTACCATCAATCTCGGTCCAACCCATGAAGCGGTAGGTTTTCCGGCGGGGATATATTCCCGACAATGCCAGAATCGCGGGAGCGAGGTGGCGGATCATCCCAGCACGGACGGTGAAGTTTTCACCGGCATGTCCAGCGATAAAACGCTGCAAAGCGTTCGGATCGCCAAAGAGTTCGCTCGGCACATTAAGCATCAGTGTTTCCTCGCCGCAGGTCAATTCCAGCGTCGTCAGGTGTTCAACCTGTCCATCATCGTCCATACGGGAAGTGCGCTCCAGCACCCGCCCCACCCATCCGGCGACAGTCTGGCGGTTCGTTCCGCGCTCAGTCTGTTTTTCAAACACCATACACCCATCAGCGATGAGATATTGCTCCGTCGCAGGCGCGGCGGCAAAGGTGGTGCGGTCTAGTTCGCGCTTCGCTTCCCGATACAGTCGATCAAGGTCAGCGATTTTCAACCCATCACCACACACAGCTTTCAATCGCTGACGTTCGGCTGCCCATTCAACGGCGTTGAGATGGGCGCAGGCGGTCACAGCATCGCTAATCTGCGCCATCGTCGGGCGTTCACGTTCCGTCTCCGGCTGTCCAAAACGGCTGACGAGCTGCTGTACCTGCTGGCGGGCGGTTTGTCGTGGTTCCGGAATCGGGTCACGCGCCGGGCGGCTGTAGGCACTTTGGATGGTCGCCAGCGCCTCGCGCTCACTGCTTCCGCTGGCTAGGTGACGAGGGATGAGTTCACGTTCCGTGTCGGATTGGCTGTAGCCAGCATCACGCATCTGGCAGGCTGCGGCGAACAGTTCATTGTTGCGACTGCCGTCCGTCGCGCCGGATGTCAGATAGCTTTCAGTGCGTGGTGGCAGCGGATGCTGTCCGTTCCCGTTCAACGTCACCACCTTCAATCCATCGAAACTCGCTTGATGAGGCTGGCTTTCCAACCAGGCGAACGACTCCAGCGGATAACGGCGTTCCGGGTAGCACTCGCCCACAGTGACCACGACACCACCGCGCTCTGGTTTCGTATTCACCGAATCGGGGAGGCGCATGATGCCCGCCACCGTTTTCACGTATTCCGGGTCGCCACCTAAAGCGGAGAATAAACCCCGCAAAATGCCAGCGATTTTCTGACGGTCAGCGTCAGTTTGAAGCTGGAATGGTTCGTCCAGCAGCCAGTAGCCATGCCAGCCACCCCCGCTGTCAATGATGAATGAGGGCGCGGGGTCAAAGTCCCGGAGTTTTTTTAATCCCTCATCCCGCTGATGGGCATCCCCATCACAGTCAACATCGACCCACAATGCCGGAACGAGCGCTGCGGCTTCCGCCTTACCCTGCTTTGCCTTTCGCAGACAGGGGGCAAAGTATACGCCATATCCCTCGCGGTTCAGTGCTTCCGCCTGCTTCAATGCCGCTCCTAG
>JAIOHN010000555.1 GCA_019912985.1 Anaerolineae bacterium
ATGTGACGACCGTTATGCGTAATGTGGAGGAGGAATGAGATGGCTGCGATGACCAATGCACCAGCAAAAAAATCATTCATGGATCATCTGGCCGCTTCCCTGAATTGGCAGCGCTTCCTGTTTGCCCTGGCTCTGTTTATATTTCTTTCGATGATCCTGTTTCCCTTCTATTGGATGGTGAGTTCATCTTTTAAGGCGGGCAGCGAGATTGGCGGACGCCATCCCGTGTATGTGCCAAGCCAACTCCGCCTGGATGCCTACCAGGAGTTGTTCAATCCAGAAGCGGAACATTTTCAGGATTTCGGCACCAATATTCGCAACAGTGTCCTGGTGGCCTTTCCTGCGGCGGTGTTTACCGTCATTATCTCCGTGCTGGGGGCCTACGCGGTAGCTCGCCTGCATTTCAAGGGCAAGGAGGTGATGCTCAACAGCGTGTTGATTGTCTACCTTTTCCCGGCAGTGCTTCTGATTATTCCACTGTTTGCCATGCTGTCGACCTTAAGCCAATCACTCGGCTTTCAGGTGCAAGATAATCTGCCGGTTCTCATCCTGACCTATCTCGCCCAGACGACACCTGTGGCGATCTACATGCTCACCAGCTACTTCCGCACTATTCCGCAGGAAATTGAGCAGGCGGCCCTGATTGATGGCTGCACCCGTTTTGAGGTGATCTGGCGGATTACGCTGCCGCTTTCGATTCCGGCCATTATCACAGTCGGCTTATACACCTTCATGATTGCCTGGAACGAATTGTTATATGCGCTGATTTTCTTGAACAACCGCGATCTCTTCACCATGCCGATCAAGATTAACGCCATCTTCAATGATCCAAGCAATCGTCTGAATACGGTGATGGCGGCATCAACCATTATGACCCTGCCGGTGATTATCCTGTTTGTCGCTTTCGAGCGCTTCCTGGAATCGGGACTCACGGCAGGCGGCGTCAAAGGTTGATTTAGGCGCTAAGGGAACGGATCACATACGATGAACATTGGCTTTATTTCGACGCGCCTTTCCGGCACGGATGGCGTGAGCCTGGAAACGCAAAAGCTGAGTCAAGTGCTGCGTGAATTCGGGCATCAGACATTTTTCTGCGCGGGTGAATTGGATGCACATGCGCAGCCGGGTTATCTCATTCCTGAAGCGCACTTCACACACCCCACAGCCCAGGCGCTGCATGACGAGGCTTTCCATAACCCTCAGCCATCCCCAGAATTTTTTGAGCGTGTTTACGCTGAGGCCGATAAACTGCGTGCAGCGCTGGAAATATTTGTCGAGCAGTACGCGATTGACATCATCGTTCCACAGAACGCGCTCACGATCCCGATGAATCTCAGTTTAGGCATCGCCATTACCGATTTGATCAAGCGGCACCGTATCAAAACACTGGCACACCATCATGATTTCTACTGGGAGCGGGAACGTTTCATCAATAACGGCATCCAGGATATTCTCAACGAGGCCTTCCCGCCAGACCTCAAGCCCATCGTCCACATGGTCATCAACAAGGCCATGCAGCAGCGCCTCTATGCCTTTCGCGGTATTCAGGCGCTGTATCTGCCGAATGTCTTCGATTTCGAAACTGCGCCGCCCGAACCGGATGATTACGCCAGGACCTTTCGCCAGGAGATCGGGCTGAGCGAGAGCGATCTTATTATCCTTCAGCCAACCCGTATCGTGCGTCGCAAAGGGATCGAACTGGCTATCGAACTGCTGCGCCGTCTGGATGATCCGCGCCTGGTGTTGGTTATCACCGGGTATGAGGGGGATGAGCGCGGGGGGTACGGCACCTGGCTGCGCGAGCAAGCGGAGCGCGCCGGTATTCGCTACCGCTTCGCTGGCGAACATATCGGCTCGGCACGGGGCGAGGTAGATGGAAAGCGAATCTACACCCTATGGGATATTTACCCGCAGGCCCATGTTGTAACGTATCCCAGTCTTTATGAGGGGTTCGGCAACGCCTTGATCGAGACTTTGTATTTCCGCAAACCGTTGATCGTCAACACCTATCCGATCTATCTATCCGATATTAAGCCAGCCGGTGTGAAAGCGGTCGAGTTTCTTTATGACATTGACGAGACCGTACTTGACGAAACGCGAAGGGTGATTGATGATGCAACCCTGCGCGAGGAGATTACCGCGCACAATTTCCAGGTGGGATTGGCGCACTTCTCCTATCGGGTGCTGCGCGACAGACTGGCGCAGGCGGTGCAAGCACTGATTGACAGGACCTAGGAGTCTTATGACGCACGAAGCAATCAAAGAGTCGATCCGTCAAAAACTCATCCGCATTTACGGCCATGACGCCGGTTTGGCAACTTATCATAAGCTCGAAAGCCTGCTGGTTGCCCAGGAATCTTCCTCAAAGCATCAATTCTTAATCAGCGAAAAAGACGTGATCCTCATCTGTTATGCCGATCAGGTCTATGATGGTCAACAGGCACCGCTTCGGGTCTTAAACGAGTTTCTCAAAAACACAGTACACCCCACAGTAAACACGGTCCACCTACTGCCGTTTTATCCGTCCTCCTCGGATGATGGCTTCAGTGTGGTGGATTACTATGCCGTCGACGAGCAGTTTGGCACGTGGGAAGATATTGAAGCGCTGCACCGCGACTTTCGTCTGATGTTCGATGCCGTATTCAATCATGTTTCGGTCAGCAGTGCCTGGTTCCAGAAGTATCTGCGCCAGGAAGCACCTTACGACGGTTACTTTATCGAGGTGCAGCCAGGAACTGATCTATCCGCAGTGGTTCGCCCGCGTGCGCTGCCTTTGCTGACCCGTTTCGAATCGGAAGCCGGTCCAAAATATGTCTGGACCACCTTCAGCGAGGATCAGGTTGATCTGAATCTTGCCGATCCGACAGTGCTACTGGAGCTGATTCGTGTGCTGCTTTACTATGTTGCAAAAGGGGCTGAATTCATCCGCCTGGATGCGATCGCGTTTCTATGGAAATCTATCGGAACATCCTGCATCCATCTTGAAGAAACGCACCTCATTATCCAACTCATGCGCGATGTCCTTGATATTGTGGCTCCACAGGTGGTACTGATCACGGAGACGAATGTCCCCCATGCAGAGAATCTTTCCTATTTTGGGGATGGGATGAATGAAGCGCAGATGGTTTACCAGTTTGCCCTGCCGCCGCTGGTTCTCCACACCTTGCACACGGGTGATGCCACACACCTCACCGCCTGGGCGCAGTCGCTGAGTTTACCCAGCCAGCAAACCACTTTCTTCAATTTCACCGCTTCCCATGATGGCATCGGCATCCGCCCGGTCAGTGACTTACTTGAGCAGGCTGATATTGATGCGCTGCTTAATTTGACCCAGGAGCATGGCGGCCATGTGTCGTATAAGACGAATGCGGATGGCAGCCTCTCACCGTATGAGCTCAACATCACCTACTTTGATGCGATCACCGCGCCACCAGTCGCCAATAACGATCCTGAACTTGCTGTCAATCGGTTCATGGTTTCCCAGGCGATCCAGTTGTCGCTGGTGGGGATCCCTGGAATTTATCTCCATAACCTCTATGGCTCACGCAACTGGTATGCAGGCGTTGAACAGACTGGCCGCTACCGCAGCATCAACCGGGAGAAGCTGCGCGCTTCTGCACTCGAACAGGAACTGGCCGATGTGAAGAGCATCCGTCATCAGGTTTTTAATCGCTATATGGAATTGCTGAAAATTCGGACCGGTAGTAAGGCATTCCATCCACTCGGCGCGCAGCGTATTCATGATTTATCCCCCAGTGTCTTTGCCGTGGAGCGTACTTCACCGGATGGCAGTGCGACGGTTCTCGCATTGCATAACGTGACCAATGAGCCAGTGACTTGCCAGCTTCCCTCCAACTCCGGTTGGCGTAATTTGATGGATCAAGCTGCTTTTGACGACACGATCACTTTAGATCCCTATCAGATTGCCTGGTTAAGCGCGACACGCTAAAAGCCAATCGCTGCGGAAGCACCTCAAAATCCCTGATTTGATTCAAGTGCCATAGCGTAAGTATCGTTGCCTCTGATTCTGGCTGGGCTTTGACAAGTTATGCTCAACGGTGAGGCCGTGGAGTAGTATGTCATAGAAGGCTCGCTTTGCATGAAAAGCAGACCGATCCTGTTACGCGTTATACTAGGGCTGCACTGGCATTTTGAAGGTTATCTCAAGGACTAAGTTATGGCTCAGGAAATCCCTGAGGGGTTTCAACTGCAGGCAGAGGCTGTTTTTCGGCTTATCGAAAGACGTGTAACCCATATTCTTGAGAAACTTCATCTCGCAGCACCTATGTTCCTGGGTGACGAGCGCGATGTACCCACCACAGCAGACCTTCATGATCTGGAATACACGGTGGCGCATTGGCAGGAACTCGTCCCGCCATCACCAGAAATCCGCGCGATTCTGCTGCACTTGTTAAGCCAGCGCTATTCTGAGGATGACTCTCTGTCTCCTGTGATCTGGGCAGCGCTCAATGGTGATGATCCCGCGCTACAGAATGCGTATAAAAGCTACTATGGTCAATTCCCTGCCGCACCTGCCAGTGAGAACCCTGATTCTATTCAGGTCGACGAGCGTTTCTTCGGGTTGGAGTGGATGTACCTGAAACGCGGAGAAACCCTGGTTGAACAAGGCGATTCGGTTAGCAGAGTTTATTTGCTGCTAGAGGGTCTACTGCGGGCGGATAGTGTGGATGCCGATGGCAACATCTCCAGCAAGCGGATTGGACCTTCTGAGATGATCGGCGACGAAAGCTGGCTCATCGACAAAGCTCATGCGGCAACCGTGCTTGCGCTGCGCGATAGCGATCTTGTGTATATGACACGCGCGAAGTTTGAAAGTTATGTTGAGGGACATCCGCAGGTGTTGCGGAAGCTGGCGGCCAATGCCATTCAGCGGCTTGGTCAAACTCGCGCCACGAAATCAGTGGATCAACATTTCCGGTCAATTGCAATCTTGCCGGCCACGGCTGGTCTTGATGATTTTGTGCGTGGCCTGGTCGCTGAGATTGAGCGCTTTGGCACTGTGAAATTACTCTCTTCGACAAATGTTGCAGCCGCAACAGGGCATGAATCAGATCTTGAATCATCTGTGGATGCTTATGATTTTGTAGATTGGCTGGAACAGCAGGAAGCCAGCCATGATTATCTGATCTATCTGGGTGACGCAGACTACCCTAACTGGACTCAGCGCTGCATCGAGCAGGCGGACCGTATTTTGATTGCCGCCCGTGCGAAGGAGTCCCCTGATGTCAACACGGTGGAATCCATACTGGACAATATGCCTCATCCAGAATTGATGCCGCCGGTCGAGCTGGCCCTTGTCCATGCCAACCGGTCAGAGCACCCCAGCAGCACTGTGGAATGGCTCAGGCGACGTAATGTCAGTTCTCACCATCATGTTGCGCTCGACACCCCCTCTGATTTCCAGCGCCTGGTGCGGCATCTGCGCGGTCGGGCGGTCGGAATAGTATTTGGTGGTGGGGGGATGCGTGGGTTGGCCCATGCTGGCGTCATCAAGGCGCTGCACGATCACGGCATTCAAGTGGATATTGCCGGTGGGACCAGCGCAGGTGCGATCATTGCCGGACTTTATGGTCTGGGATGGGATACAGATGCGATTGCGGCGGCGGCGGCTAAAGCGATGGATCGCAGCACCATGTTCCAACCGACGCTGCCGCTCACAGCTATTGTGACTGGAAACCGCCTGAACGGAACCTATCAAGAGTTGTTTGGAGACTGGCACATTGAAGATATGTGGACACCGATATTCACAGTCGCATCCAATCTTACTCAGGCCAGGATGACGGTTATGGATGCCGGTTCGCTGCAAAAGGCGGTGCGTGCCAGCACTTCGCTTGCCGGCATCCTGCCCCCTACGATCGACACGAATTACGATCTGTTGCTGGACGGTGGCGCATTCAACAATACTCCGGCGGATGTGATGCGTGAACGAGTTGGCTCGGGTACGGTCATTGCCGTTGACCTGGGTTATACAAGGCGCGAGTTTCCTCAATACAACTATGGGGATCGTGTCAATGGGTTTGAGGTGCTGTGGAGTCGTATCAACCCCTTTATGAAACAGATCCAGGTTCCATCCATTATGGACATCATGATGCGCTCTAACGGGCTGGGCGGTATGAACGCTACGGCGGCTCAAGTCGCTCATGCGGACCTCATCGTACGGCCTCCTGTGACGCAGTTTGGTTTGTACGATACTGAGGCGGCGGGCGAAATCTTTCAAGCTGGATATACTCATGGGCAGAAGGTGGTCGCCGACTGGGTTGAATCTGGTGGGCTGCGGGATACGTATGATCCGCTAAGGTGATAGTTGGCGTAGTTGTGGGCAAGGTAGTGCAATGATACGACGTTTGCTGGCACGGATACTGACGGCTATCGTGATTCTCATGTTTCTGTGCCTGGTGACTTTAACGCTGGCTGGCATATTTGTGCCAGATGACAATAGCAGTGTAGGTGATATCGATTCCCCTCAGGAGATGGTTACAGCAGAATTTGATGATGCACTCACCGTGCTGGGATCCAGCGGGGTCGGGCAAATTGCTGTCTTCACCATCCTGCTCCCCATCATACTGCTTGCTGGGTTCTCAGACACCATCGGCCATGCGGCTGTGCTTTTCGCCAATCGTGTACGCCCCAATCGCTTCGCCATAACCATTCTGGTCAATACGGTCCTGTTTATTATTGGCTACCTCATCTGGGTAATTATGGTGGCGCTGGTCTCATTTCTGGTGTTCAGGCGTGAGACTGCTTTTGTCAGGGCCATGTATGCGGTGGCGGCTGCCTATGTCCCCTTTATCTATGGCTTTCTCATTGCGCTTCCCTACATCGGCGTACTGATCTCGATTATCTTGAATCTGATTACAGCGATTCTATTGGTTCAACTGTTGCAGGTCTTTTTCCCTTACAATCTCGGTGAGGCTGTTCTGTGTGCAGGCATCAGCTTTGTGGCTGTTATTATCTTTCGCCTCACGATTGGGCGACCAGTGTATTGGGTCGGCGGGAAATTACTTAGCGCCGTTGCAGGAACGACAATCAAAGGGCGTGTAGAAGACGCACTGGACTATGTCGTGAGTAAAGGCAGTTAATTTTGATCGGTCTTGTCATTCTATTCGTGGTGCTGGTCATATTCCTTTTGATCATGCTATCGCCGCTGGAAGCGCTGTCCTGGTGGGCAGGGTGGTTTAATGCTGATAGCCCAGACGATGCGAATACGAACTTACGAACGATTATCGAGCGTGCAGACCATGAGCCACCAGACGGTGTCAAACAGTATGTAATCTTCATGACCGGCATTGGTGGGTTTTCACGTGACGCATTTCTTCCTGAGGAGCGCCGATTCATGGACAGTCTGATGGCCGAGATGCCAGACATCAGGCTCGTTGATGATGTGTATCCTTACAGCTCGCTTGAACGAGGGCTGACAGAGGGACGGATATTTTCGAGATTTTGGCGCTTTGCAATAAACCGTAAGACTCACAAAAGTATCGTCGGCTTCAGCATCAATTTGCGCAACATGCTGCAAGTTTTTGTTGCGGCTGATTCGCGCTATGGGCCGATCTATGGCTGGGGATTAGCCAACATTCTGCTGCATGCCCTGGTGCGACATCGCTATCCCTTTGGCAGCGGCATGCCGATCACACTAATCGGCTACAGCGGTGGCGGCGAGATGTCGACACAATCCGTGCAGCTTTTACACCATATCCTGCAAGCGCCGATTCGGGTCATCTCATTAGGTGGGGTGATCAGCAATGAACCGGGTCTTGTTGATGTGGACCACCTGTACCACATCTATGGCGACAAAGATAATATCCAGCGTCTGGGAGCGATCCTGTTTCCTGGTCGTTGGCCGATTGCGTCTCGCTCCACCTGGAACAAGACGCGCGCCGCCGGGAAGATCACGATGGTGCCGATGGGACCTTTTGGACACAACGGGCCGGGCGGCTACCTGGATCATACCAGTTTTACTGATGATGGACGCAGCTACTTCGATGTGACTGTGGCGACCATTGCACGTCTGCTGCATGAGAATCCGCATGTCGCCTGAATTGTGGGGAGTGAAAGCGGGCGGTTGAGCTGGTTATGTATATGCGGTTGAAAGCATCACGCGCATACGCAGCGACGAAAAAACATGGAATGGCACGCCACTTATTTGAATAGATTAATTATTACTTGGACAGATGAAGAATTGGAGATTTTAGAATATAGGGTTGAACAGATCAGCGGTTAGCGCTGCATTGTGGTTTGTATTCCGAAGAAATTCGTTGTAATCAAGATTGCAGTGATCATCCTATATCCCCAACGGGACTAGACATCATGAGATTATCATTGCCACTTCAAGCGAAAACAAATTCTATCTTTACAGCAGTTTTTTCTTAGTTACATCGCCAACGGCGCTAAACCATGCTCCTCCCTATGAATTCGGCGCGTGCAATCAACCAGCAGGCCGACAAGTGGAACCGTTGCTTCATGCTCTAAGGTTAGGTAAAGTATAGATGGTGCACTATGTCACCTATTTAAAGCTAGAAAAATAGACTAAATACTTATTCTTTGGAAGTATTTCAATTTGAGGAACAAATGAGTATTTTATATGTCTTAAAGCGTATTGGCCTTCTTATCATCGTGATCTGGGCGGCAGCAACGCTCAACTTTTTCATCCCCCGGCTTTCTCCCAATCGCGATCCAATCCGTGAACGACTCGGCCAACTAGCGGCATCCGGTAGTCTCAACAGTGCCGGAATCGAGGAAATGGTCAAGGCGTATCAGGAAAAGTTTGGCCTGGATAAACCCATTACAACCCAGTATATCAATTACATGTCCGATATCATCCGGTTCGATTTCGGCTACTCACTGTCGAGTTATCCATCCCGTGTGATTGACCTGATCGGCCTTGCCCTGCCGTGGACATTGGGGCTTCTGATCGTTGCGACCTTCCTGTCGTTCACGGTTGGCACCATACTGGGCGCATTGACGGCCTGGCCCGGGTCGCCGCCTGTTTTCAAGTTTTCCATCGTGCCTTTCATGACCCTGTCTGCGATTCCATATTATCTATTGGGGTTGATATTGCTGTATTTTCTCGGCGTACAAACCCACCTTTTCCCCATATTTGGTGGGTATTCCACTGCTGTTTCCCCCAATTTCTCTCTGGAATTCTTGCTCGACGTTCTACACCACGCCACCTTGCCCGCCCTGTCAATTGTATTGTCGGGCATTGGCTTCTGGGGCCTCAGCATGTGGGGCATGATGATTACCACGCTGGGGCAAGACTATGTCACACTTGCCGAGGCCAACGGTCTCAGGCCGCGCACGATATTCTTACGGTACGGGTTGCGCAACGCCATTCTGCCACAATCGACCGCTTTGGCTCTCTCACTCGGCTTTATCGTATCCGGCTCAGTACTGGTCGAGGTCGTTTTCTCGTATCCAGGCATCGGCACGCTGTTGTTCCAGGCGATCCAAGGCTCAGACTTTTTCCTGATCTACGGTATTGTCTTTATCATCATCCTGTCGATTGGTTCGGCCACCACGATTATCGATCTGATTTACCCGCTGCTTGATCCCCGCATTCAGACCGGCAAAACGGAGTAACCATGAAACGCCTGAGCGATATCTATTATCATTTGCGCCATAATCTCCGGCTGGCGGCTGGCCTGGTGATGTTCATACTGTTGTTCCTCTTTATTTTAGTCGGCCCACTGCTGGTGGACGTGAAAAAGTCGCAACCATTATCCACCATGCCCAGCCAGGCACCGTCAGCTACCAATCCCTTAGGGTCGGATGACCAGGGCCGAGACCTGCTGGCTGTCGCTATTGTCGGTATCCCTATGACGCTGCGCGTGGGCCTGATTGCGGGCACTGTCGGCGTAGGGGTCGGGACTCTGCTCGGTTTCATAAGTGGTTATATAGGTGGTGCAATCGATACTGTAATTCGGGGCACAGTCGATACCCTGCTCACCGTGCCTGGACTGGTAGTGTTGATCTCAATTGCGTCCATTATCCGCGAAGCGCTCAGCGTCGAGATTATGGCGCTGGTCGTAGCATCGCTGGCCTGGATGTGGCCGACGCGAACTATTCGCTCGCAAGTGCTCACCATGCGTGAGCAGTCTTACGTACAGATGGCGAAGTTGAATGGGGTTGGCACCATGGAAATCATTTGGCGCGAGTTGCTGCCCAATCTCTTGCCCTATCTGGCGGTTAGTTTTGTCGGTTCAGTTTCGGCGGCCATCCTCGCTTCTATCGGTCTGGAAGCGATCGGCCTCGGCCCTCAGAACGAACCTACAGTTGGCATGACCATCTACTGGTCAATTCAGTTCAACTCACTTTTGCGGGGCATGTGGTGGTGGTGGGGCTTCCCCATCTTCTTTATCGTATTCTTGTTTGTCAGCCTCTTCTTGATCTCTGCCGGTCTGGATCAGGTTGCTAATCCCAGACTCAGGAGGGTCGCGTGACCAGACCCGTTCTACAACTCGAAGATCTGCGTGTCTACTATGGAACCCGCCAGGGTGATGTCAAAGCCGCCGACGGCGTTAATCTCACCCTTAGCAAGGGGGAACGCTTTGGCCTTGTGGGAGAGAGCGGCAGCGGCAAAACGACCACCGCGCTGGCGATCCTACGGATGATCAAACCACCGGGCAAAATCGCTGGCGGTCGAATCACGCTCGATGGCGATGTGGACATTCTGAAATTAAGTGATGAAGAGATGCGCATGACTCGCCTCTCGCGCATTGCGATGATTCCGCAAGGGGCGATGAATTCCTTGAATCCAGTGGTGCGCGTCAAAGATCAGATGATTTTGACAATGCGTACCCACGGCGAACCCGGTAACGATCATCAGATACTACAGCGTGTCGAAGAATTGCTAGACTCCGTTGGGCTACAGCCGAATGTCGCCGATCTTTATCCGCATGAACTTAGCGGCGGCATGAAGCAGCGGGTGTGCATTGCGCTGGCAATCTCCATGAGTCCGCAGGTCATTCTGGCGGATGAGCCAACAAGCGCGCTGGATGTCGTTGTGCAGCGTCGCATTATGCAAACGCTGCGCACCTTACAGGAAAAACTGGGAGCCGCTGTGATTCTGGTCGGCCATGATATGGGCCTGATGGCACAATTTGTCGATCGACTGGGAGTCATGTACGGCGGCAAGCTGGTGGAGGTCGGCACGGTCGAGGAAATATTCAACGACCCCAAACACCCCTACACTCAACTGCTGATTTCAAGCATTCCATCATTGGACCGCAAGCGCGATTTCCAAGGTATTCCAGGGATGCCGCTTTCATTGCACAATCCGCCAACCGGCTGTCTTTTCCATCCCCGCTGTCCGCATGTAATGGAACACTGTTCCACACAAGAACCAATTGAGATTACATTCGATTCCGGGCGCACCGCTTTGTGTCTACTCTACAACGAAGCGCACATTGACAAGGAGATTGCCGATGGCTCCACTGCTTGAAGCAAAGAACCTTCGCAAAGTTTATACCAAGGGCACAGGATTTCTAAGCAAGCGATCCGAGAATGTCGCGCTGGATAATTTCTCGCTTTCCATTGGCGATGAAACCCCAGTCTTCATTGCGATTGCCGGGGAAAGTGGCAGCGGCAAGACCACGCTGGCACAAATGCTGCTAGGGTTTACCAAACCAACCAGCGGGCAGATACTGTATCGCGGCCAGAACATTCAACAAATGGATACACAGCAGCAAAAAGCATTTCGCAACGAAGTGCAGGCCGTTTTTCAAGATCCGTTTGCCGTGTACAATCCCTTTTATAAAGTCGATCACATCCTGGAAACACCAATCCGTAAATTCAACCTCGCCAGCTCACCAGCCGAGGCTGAGACCAAAATCCTGGAGGCCCTGTCGGCAGTTGGCCTGCGGCCAGAGGATACGTTAGGGCGTTATCCTCATCAACTCAGTGGCGGCCAACGCCAGCGCATCACTGTCGCCCGCACCCTGCTGATGCGTCCCAAGTTAGTGATCGCCGACGAGCCAGTGTCGATGGTGGATGCGTCGTTGCGGGCGACCATTCTGGAAAGTATGTACAAAGTCCATAAGGAATTTGGTATTTCATTTTTGTATATCACCCACGATCTGACAACAGCCTATCAGGTCAGCAACAGCATTGTGATTCTGTATCGAGGCATCATCGCCGAAGCGGGGGATGTTGAAGAAGTCATCAAAAACCCCCAGCATCCCTACACCCAGGAACTGGTCGGATCCATCCCATTGCCCAATCCAGGATCACAATGGATGGATGACGGCCCCGGCACTGAGGCAGTGGAGAATACCATGCACAAGGTCACAGTGGGCTGCAAATATGCGACCCGCTGCCCGCATGTCATGGATCGTTGTCGTCAGACGATGCCACCACTTTATCAGATGAGTGCCGGGCGTACCGCAGCCTGTTATTTGTACGACCAGTCACCAGAACTTATGAGGGAACAGTTAGCCGACGTGTTGTACGCACAAACGGAAACAGAGTAAACTTGACTCAACATGTACTGTCGAAAGGAGGCCATTGCACGCCGAGTACCAAGAGAGATTTCTTAGAACTTGAAATAGTTTGTTTTGCAAAAGGAGCAACTCGTGAGAAATAAAATTTCTTTGATCTTACTTTCATTGTTGGTAACAATGCTTTTCGCTGCGCCAGCGCTTGGGCAGGACTTGCCCGATGTCCCGCGCAACCGGACGCTTATTATGGATTGCGCCGAGTCCGGCCAATGTGCTGGTCAGATTCTGGACTACAATTCGTTCAACCCGTATATTCCTGGTGTCCCGACGCGTACCGGCTATAACTTCATGCTGGAACCGCTTTACTTCTACGATGCCTATACGCCCAACCCAGATGAGGCCGTTATCCCTTGGATCGCCACCGGCCACGAATACAACGACGATTTCACCGAAGTCACCGTGCATATTCGTGAAGGTGTGGAGTGGAGTGATGGGATGCCCTGGACCGCCA
>JAIOHN010000556.1 GCA_019912985.1 Anaerolineae bacterium
CTCCTCAGTGGGCCGCTGCCAGGTGTAGCCCAGCGCCCGCCCGCGCGGCACGATGGTCACTTTATGGACTGGGTCCGTTCCGGGCAGCAGACTCGCCACCAGGGCATGGCCTGCCTCATGAACCGCCACGACTTCTTTTTCGTGGGGGTTCATCACCCGCGTGCGCCGCTCTGAGCCGGCGATGACGCGCTCAATGGCTTCGTCGAAGGCGGCCATCGTGACGGCCTGCTGCTCCCGGCGGGCAGCCAGCAGCGCCGCTTCGTTGACCACATTCGCCAGGTCTGCGCCAGAGAAACCCGGTGTGATGCGCGCAATGGTCTCCAGATCGATATCGTCCGCCAGGACAATGTCGCTGGTATGAATGCGCAGGATTTCTTCCCGGCCCACCAGATCGGGCAGGTCGACCACCACCTGCCGGTCGAAGCGACCGGGCCGCAGCAGCGCCGGGTCTAACACTTCGGGCCGGTTGGTGGCCGCCATCACGATCACGCCCTTGGTCGACTCAAAACCGTCCATCTCTGCTAGAAGCTGGTTAAGCGTCTGTTCGCGTTCCTCGTGTGTGCCCATCGCGCCCGCGCCGCCGCGCCGTCCGCCGATGGCATCGATCTCATCGATAAAAATGATGCTGGGCGCGCTTTTCTTGGCTTGCTCAAACAGGTCACGGACCCGCGAAGCGCCCACCCCGACGAACATCTCGATAAATTCGGCACCGCTGAGTGAGTAGAACGAAACCCCCGCTTCGCCCGCTGTGGCCTTCGCCAGCAGGGTCTTGCCGGTGCCAGGCGGGCCGACCAGCAGCACGCCTTTGGGCATCTTGCCGCCCAGGCGCTGAAAACGCTCGGGGTTCTTCAGAAACTCGGTCACTTCGCGCAAATCCGTAACCGCTTCTCCGGCACCTCCTACGTCTTTGAAGGTCACGCCCGTTTGCTCGCCCTGGATGACGCGTGCCTTGCTCTTACCGAAGGAGAAAATGCTCCCGGCAGAACCAGTGCCCCGGCCCATGCGCTTCATCATCCAGTACCAGAAGCCGAACATCAATAGCAGCGGCAAGATCGATCCCAGCAGCATACCCAGCAGCCCGCCGTCACCTTCAATCTCGCCAACAACCTCCACACTTTGAGCTTCCAGTTCGTCGATCAGGTCCGGGTCTTCCACACGCACGGTGGAGAAAGTCTGCTCATTCGCCAGGATTCCCGTAATCTGCTGTTCGCTGACGCTGACACTCGTGACCTCGCCAGCGCGCAAGGCCGCCTTGAACTCGCTGTAGGCTAATTCGGTATTCGAGCCGAACAGCGCACCGGCTACCAATGACTGGATGAGCATCAGGATGACGAAGGCTGCAATCACGTAGCCGATTGAGAACCTGGTGCGTTTATCCTTGAGTTTGGTATTCATCTTTGCCTCTCCTTGTATGTTGCCCAGAGTATCAACTGGCTTCCGTGCTCCGGTGCAAGAATCCACGACCCAGGGCTTTAGTTCTGGTATACACCCTGGGTCAGCAAACGTCTTCGACTTATGTCAAGTTTGGCTAATCTACCGGGCGTTTAACCTCGACGGCCTGACGCAGAATCGTCAGGAACTCGTCCAGCGGCACCCGATGAATGCGGGCCGCCCACTCCACCGTGAGCGCTTTGGCGGCCAACGCGCGCAGCGAGTAGCGCCCAACGCGCTGGACACCGAACAGCTCCATCACCTCGGCGATGTCGCCATAGGCCTCCAGGATGTCCGAGACCCGTGTTTCTTTTGTGATTTCCATCGCTCGCTCCTCCAAACTGAACTCAGTCACCCGACTCCGCTACGGCAGGAACTGCGTTTTTGTCCTGTAAGTTGTTCATCCCGCTGCGGACAATCTGCCACAGTTCATAAGCAATGGGCAGCATTGAAACAAACCACAGCCCGTAGGCCACGCCATGCAAGGTCGCCTGGGATTCGTGGAGGAAAATGCCAGCCCACAGGAACACGCCGCCGAGATGCACCGCGATCAGGCTGAACCAGTTGCCGCCAAGTTTCGACGGCGATTCGGGCTGAAAGACACGCCGGAAGAGCAGCGGGATGATTGCATACCCGAACTGGAGCACCCAGCCATAGATCAGAGCCTGGGGCGCGTTCTGCTCGATGCCTGCGCCGGGGAACCCTGGCACCTCCAGGATAATGAGCGGCGCGATCAAGACCGGAGCGAGAATCCACACGTAGGATGTGATCAGGTGCAGTATTCCCGGCGTCCACAACCTGCGATCTCCAACGAGCGGCTTGATGACATTCAGCAGCAGCCAGATCGTCGCGCTCAGGTGCAGGATCAGCCCCGGCACCGAAAAGAGGTTCGACTGGAACCATGGCCCCAGCACCAATCCCAGCGCGCCCAGGGTCATCATCCAGAAGATGGGCGTGATCGAGCGCGGCCAGGCCAGCGAACGTCCGGCGAAACTCGGATACAGGTCAATCAACAGCCCGGCGAAAACCAGCGACATAAAGCCCCAGTTGTTGGCATGGATGTGGACCTCAAGCGGCACTTTGATTTGCAGCCAGACGCTCCAGCCCTGCCACAAGCCAGTACCAACGATGATGCCTAACAGCAGATAGGCTAAGCCCAAAATATAGAACTTGCGACCTGCCGATGGTTGTGTCTCGGTACGTGGGTTGCGCAATCTCCCCAATTGGATCATGAGCAAGACAGCGGCGGTGAAGATCAACGTGCCACCGGTAGTGATCAGTACGCCATTGATCGGCGGAATGCCCAGCAGCAGGATGAGCAGCCCCAGGTTCAGGGTCAGCCAGATGTCCCAGCGGATTTTGGGGCGCGGCAGGCCGTTACGCGATGCCACCAGCAGCGGCAAAATGCCAAATACCAACTCTGTCAGCGCGCCCAGCGTGATGAAGTGCACCCGCATCCAGCGTAAGCCAGCGAAAAAAGGCAGCAAATTGAAGTTGATCAATGCTGCATCCAGCGCGCCCAGTACCGCCAGCGCGATGTATAGAAAAGTTACGAGAAAGTAGGGATTGAACACAAGTTGCCTCCTCTGGTTGTTGGTGCGTGTGTTGAAGCCGTGAAATTGCTGGGTCGATCCTATGGTTTGTGTTGTTCCTGGGCGAGCTGTTCGCGGGCTTCTGCCCCACGGAACGGGTATCCCATGAGGACCCCAGCCAGGCAAAAGTCGAATACACCGCCAGCAATCGGCACCAGCGCGATAAGCGCCAGAACTGCTCCCAGCGTCTCCTTGACGATAACTAAGCCCATGGACATCAGAACGATCCCTGCGATAACGCGCATTATTCGTCCCCGATTACTGGTCATAAACGTCACGAATGTCATCTCTTATCTCCTATTTATTCCCTCTAATTAGCAATGCGTGCCGCGAGAAAAACCAGACGAGTTTCGGCTTCTACCCCACGTTTAGCGCCTTCTGGTGTGATGACCGTCGCTCCTGAAGAAACGGGATAGCGTTCATCATCGACGGTCATCCACCCGGCCCCTTCGAGGAAGTGATACACCGCCAGCGCTTCAGGATGGGGCGGAATTTTCTGGCCCGCTTCGAGACCAGCAATGATGGCTTTGAGTTTGTCGTTCTCCACCAGTATCTGCGGCTCTGGGCCTCCGGGCGAAAAAACGACCTTCTCTTGCCAGTTTGGATAGAATATGCATTTCATTTTGCTTCCTCCTTGGGGCTGAATACGATCTGAAAGGGTCGGCTGATGGCTTGTTCCGGACAAATGCGCTCGCAGTGGCCGGTATAGGCACAGGCCTGAGGATTTGCGACCACGGCAAGTCCATCCTTCATCATCAGGGCGTGGGTTGGGCACACGCGAACACACAGCCCACAACCGGTACAACGCGCAGCATCAATGATGGGAACGGGGTGTTCATCTTGAATTGGTTGTGCCATACCTGTCCACCTTCATCTTCGTTGCTGTGCTTAGCATAGGCTGCAGAAGGGAGGCCGTCTTCGACTTTTGTCGAATTTGAGTCGTGCGAATCTTGCGGATCTTGTCTGGCCGGGTGACAATGGTCGGCACAAACTGATCATTTGTCTGGGATAATTCGGTAGGGAAACAGGAAGAAAATGGATGCGAGCGACGAGGCAATCCGCGCCTTAACGGTGGTTCCTTACTTCACGGATGTCGATGCCGATCTCGTGAAGACAATCGCTAGACAGACCGTCCGTCAGGAATATGCTGCGGGGCAGGTGGTTTTCCTGGAGGGTGAACAGGGGGTTGCGCTCTACATCGTCCAGCAGGGCTGGCTCAAGGCGGTCAAGATGTCACCTGATGGCCGCGAGCAAGTGTTGCATTTTATTGGGCCGGGCGAAGTGTTCAATGCGATCGGTGTCTTTGTTGAAGCCGCCAACCCCGCGACAGTCATTGCGCTTGAACCAACAACGGTCTGGGTCATCCCTCAACAGGCCATATTGAAGTTACTGGATGATTACCCGGAACTGGCGCGCGTCGTTATCCGACGCCTGGCCGGTCGCGTCCAGCAGTTGATCGCCATGGTGGAAGACCTTTCGTTGCGCTCGATTGAAGCTCGCCTGGCTCGTTACCTGATCGAACAATCCACCGCCGAGCAGTTGCAGCGCCCCCGTTGGGCAACCCAGGCAGAGCTGGCTAATCGGCTCGGAACAGTCCCTGATGTGCTTAACCGAGCCTTACGCAGTCTGGCAAAAGAGAATTTGATCCAGGTCGAGCGACACCAGATCCAAATCCTCGATTACAAAGGCTTGGAGGCGAAAGCGGAGCTTGATAAGTAGGACACCCTCAAACTCGACATAAGTCAAGGAATATAGGTCGCCTGGGTGATATGCTTACTCTGAACTCAGGCGATTTCGTTTCGTACAGAACCAACGAACGCGTGAGTACATTATCAACAGCTAAACGAAACGAGGAGAGACCCAATGGACAAGCAAACGATGATCGATCATCTGAACGGAGACCTTGCTGGCGAACTGGGCGCTATCATCCAGTACCTGACCTATGCTGCCAAAGCGACCGGCCCCTATCGACCTCAACTGTCGCAGTTCTTCCTCACCGAGGCCGCTGATGAGCAGCTTCATGCCCAGTTCCTTGCCAATAAGATTGTCGCGCTCGGCGGTGAACCCACCACCCAACCACGCCCGGTGCCAGTTGCGAAGACTAATCGGGAAATGTTGGAAGCAGTATTGACTGCCGAGCTGCAGGCTGCGGAAGACTACGCCCAACGGGCGAAGGAGGCGGAGGCATTTGGCGACAAGGGGCTAGCGGTGCAACTGGAAGATATGGTACGCGACGAAAGTGGTCATTCCGAGGAAACCGAGCGTATGCTGCGTGACTGGCCGCTGTAGTTTCTTGGCGTGCCCGATCTATAGGGAGCATTGTTCTCCTGGGAACAAAGGGCTCCCCTATTTCTCATAATATTAATCGAGCCAGGCGACCTAACGGCAATTAAGGATTTGTTCTCCTTACCAGGCAGTAGGCTTGGTCCGGAGCAAACGCATTCCGTTGAAGACGACCACCAGCACGGATAGCTCGTGGATAAACATGCCGCCCGCCATATGAACCTTGCCCAACAGCACGCCGATCAATAATCCGGTGACAGTCAGCAGTGCAATCAAGACATTCTGCCGGATATTGTGTAAGGTCGCTTTTGACAGACCGATTGCTTCCGGGATTTTGAGCAGATCATCCGCCATAAGCGCGATGTCTGCGGTTTCAATCGCTACGTCCGTGCCAGCCGCTCCCATCGCTATCCCAATATCTGCGGTTGCCAGCGCAGGCGCATCGTTGATGCCATCACCGACCATCGCCACGACGTGACCATCACGCTGAAGCTGGCGGATATGTTCCAGTTTATCTTCGGGCAGTAACCCGGCACGCACCTCGGAGATTCCTACCGTGTTTGCTACTGCCTGCGCAGTGCGGGGGGCATCACCGGTGAGCATCACAACGTGGTCGATGCCATTAGCTTTCAGACGGTCGAGCATCGCGGCTGCGGTTGATCGGGGCGGGTCAGCAATGCCGAGAACGCCCAGCTCGATTCCATCCACAGCCACGATAACCGCCGTTTTACCATCATTGCTCAGCCATTCAAGGTGAGTGTCTGTATCGGGATGTGCTTCTACACCGGCGCTTCGCATCAGATCGCGTGAACCAACCCGGATGTCATGCCCCTGATAACTGACCTGGATACCCTTGCCTGTATAGTTCACAAAGTCATCAGCGACGGGTATTTCGAACAGCGCGCTCGCCTCAGCCATAACAGGTCGTGCCAGGGGGTGCCCAGAGCCTGCTTCTGCAATGGCCGCCCAGTACAGCACACCCTGCTGCGCGGCAGTCCATCGGCTCCTTACAGAGTCATCTGCGCCGGAAACATGTACTACTTCCGCTGGCCCCACCATCGCTGGAACCAGGGCGATAATATCGCTGAGCTGTGGTTTGCCCTGTGTGATGGTTCCTGTCTTATCCAGGGCAAGCGCCGAGATTTTGCCTGCATTTTCCAGATATTCGCCACCTTTGATCAGAATGCCGCGTTTTGCTGCCTGACCGATACCCGCTACAATGGACACCGGCGTGGAGATAACCAGCGCGCCGGGGCAGCCAATCACCAGCAGCGTGAGGGCAAGATGGACATCGCGTGATAGTAGCCACGCAACCATACTCAGCACGATAATCGCCGGTGTATACCAGCTCCCAAACCATTCAATGAATCGTTGGGTTGGCGCTTTCTCTTCCTGCGCTTCCTCCACGCGGCGGATTATCCGCGCTAATGTCGTATTCGCACCGATACCGAGCGCCTTGACCTGTAGCAGTCCATCCTGATTGATCGTACCGGCAAACACCTTATCACCGCTGGTTTTTTCCATCGGAATCGATTCGCCAGTAATTGCACTTTCGTCTATGGCACCGTATCCGCCTACAACTTCGCCATCCACCGGGACTTTCGCCCCCGGCTTGACCAGCACAAGCTCGCCCTGTTCGACTTCATGAGCCAGAACCTCAATCTGCTGTCTATCGCGCAGAACGATGGCGCTGGCCGGTGCAAGATCAAGCAGGCCTTGAAGCGCCTGGCGGGTTTGGTTCAGGGTGCGGGCTTCGAGATAAGCGCCGAGCATAAACAGGAAGGTCACCGCTGCCGCTTCCCAGTATTCGCCAATCAATAGCGCGCCGACTGTCGCAATCGTCACCAGCAGCTCGATGCTGACGTGGTGATTCCCCAGTGCGCGCCACGCCCGCCATGCGATGTCACTCCCGGCTATCAGAGCGGCGA
>JAIOHN010000557.1 GCA_019912985.1 Anaerolineae bacterium
CATATAATGCGGCGAAAGGTGGCATCATCGCGTACACCAAGTCGATGGCTGTGGAACTCGGCAAATACAATATTCTGGTCAACGCGGTCGCACCCGGCTTTATGCGCACGCCGATGTCATTTGTGGATGGCGTGGACGAAACCACCACCCCTGAATTTATCGAATGGTATGTCGAAAAAGGCAAAGTCCCGCTGCGTCGCACCGGTTTACCGGAAGATGTGTCCGGCACGATTGTCTTTCTGGCATCCAGCTACTGCCGCTACATGACCGGCCAACTGCTGGTGGTGGATGGCGGCCTGATGAGCACTTTTTAATCCGTTCTTTGCCTGTATAGTCTTATTTCCGAAAGGTATTTATCCATGAACCGTGCAAAAAAACTTTCTCGTCGTAACTTCCTGAAAGCATCCGGCGCGCTGGGGATGGGCCTCGCGCTCAGCCGTGGGCTGCCGGGGCTGGCGGCTCCGATGCGCCAGGACACCAATCTCACCATGTGGTGGTGGGGTGAGCAGGAACTGCCGGGCTTGCAGGAATTTGTTGACGAGAGCATCGCCAATTATAGCGAAGCCACTATCGACGCCATGCTTCAGGACACCTCGGTGGTCATCTCACAGTTCCAGACCGCCTCTGCCGCCAACGAAGCCCCCGATATTCAGTACTTATGGAATGGCATTTACCACATGGAAAGTGTGTGGTTCGGCTATCTGGAGCCGGTGAATGGGCTGGTCGATGACGCCGTGCTGGAAGCCTCTACCCCAACGGCGCTCAGTGTCTACCAGGGCAACACCTATCGCGTCGGCTGGTATCCGCTGCCGATGGTGTGGTACTACAACAAGGAACTCTACGATCAGGCCGGGCTGGATGCGGATAACCCACCGCAAACCTGGGATGACCTGCTGGATGCCTGCGACAAACTGATGACGGCAGGGATTGCTCCCATCGGCGGCGGCATTCAGGATGGCTTCTGGGGCGAGTGGTATCTGGGCCATGCGCTGGTGCAAAATCTCGACAATATCGGTCAGGCGCTGGACCTGTTCATCGGTGAACTGGACTTCCGCGAGCCGCAGTATTATGAGCACTGGTCACGCCTGCGCGAGCTGGTGGATCAGGGTTTTATCAACAGTGAAATGGCGTCACTTGAGCTGTATCCCGGTATCGACCTGGTGGTGACCGGGCAGCTGGCAATGGGCGAGTCCATTGGTTCCCGTGTGCCAGCGGATAACGCCGCCATGAATGGCAACCTGGGCGTGATGACGATGCCGGTGTATGGCACAGGGGCGCTGGCAGGCAAGCCAATCTTCGACTCACAGGGGTTGGGCATCTCATCCCAGAGCGAGAACAAAGAGGCTGCCGCCCGTTTTCTCGAATATCTGCACACACCGGAGCGGCTTTCTCGCTTCTGGGAACTGACCGGCTGGCTGCCAAGCGACACCAACTTTGACACCAGCGTCATTGAGGATGAGACGGTCAAAAGCATGTGGGATCGCTGGGCGCTGACCGAGAATATCGCCTACATCTCCAACCTCACGCCCGGCCAGTTCTACAGTGACGCGATGGTCCCTGCCGCGCAGGAGATTATCGCCGGGACGATGAATGGTGAAGAAGCGGGTGAACTGGCGGCGCGAGTCGTTCAGGAATGGCGCGATTTCAATCCCGATCTGGTCGAAAATTACAAAACGTGGGCAGAAGACCTGCGCTGAGATCGTACGGCGGCATCACTGCCGTTTCGTTCGCTGCCTCTCCTCCTCACTATAGAGGAGAGGCGGCATCACCGGCCAAGAAGTCTACACGGATTGACCCATGATTCGCACGAAAAACCCGCTGGTGCCTTACCTGTTTATTGCGCCCTTGATTCTGCTGCTGCTGTTTATCTTCGGCTACCCGCTGGTGCGCATCTTCGAGTTCAGCTTTCGCCGCATCCGGGGCATTGATGGCCCGTATGTCGGCCTGGAAAACTACCAGTTGATCCTCAACCAGCCGCTGTTTCAGGAGACCGTGCTGCACAATCTGCAACTATTATTGGCGGTGCCGGTGATTATCATGCTGTCGCTGGTAGTCGCGGTCGTGCTGTACGATCAGGTTCCCGGCTGGCGCATCTACCGCACCATCGTCTTTATCCCTTATATCCTGGCGGTGCCGATCGTCGCGGTGGTGCTCAAGAAATTCTTCCAGTTTGATGGCCCGTTCAACGAAGTGCTGCGCGGCCTGGGGCTGGAATCCTTCGCGCTCGATTGGCTGGGGTCGCCGGATATTGCGCTGTGGACTGTGATGACGGTGATTATCTGGCGCGAAGTCGGTTTCGGCATTGTGCTGATGCTGGCGCGGCTGCTGACCCTGGACGAGGATACGCTGGAAGCGGCCCAACTGGATGGTGCGAACTGGTGGCAGCGGCTGCGCTTTGTCATCCTGCCGCAGATGTCCGGCGTGATCGAGTTTTATGTCGTTGTTAGCTTCATCACCATGATCGCTGCCGTGTTCTCTTATGTCTATATGATCAGCAAGGGTGGGCCAGGCACGTCTACGATGGTGCTTGAGTTGTATATCTTCAACTTCCTGACGCGCAATTCGCTGCCGGGCATTGCTTCAGCGGTCTCGGTGCTGCTGTTCCTGGTCACAGCGGTGTTGATCTTCTTCCTGTTCTGGCTGCGCCGTGGCGCACGCGAAAGGGAACTGGCATGAGCAATATGCTGGCTGAAGGTATCCGCCCTGAGCAGACCAACCGCCAGGAACGGCGCTGGCTGCGCCCTGGGATGATCGCACGACAGGCAGTTCTGCTGTTTGGTGTGTTTCTGGCACTGGCTCCCGCTGCCTATATGATCAATACAGCCTTTAAGACCAAAGAAGAATATCTCTTCGATAAACTCGGCCTACCTGATCAGGTCGTGCTGACCAACTTCAGCGAAGCGCTGTTCGATAATTCGTTCCTGCTGTGGATGCGCAACAGCGCGATCTTGGCCGTGGGTGCGGTGCTGTTAAGTACGGCGATTGCGGCGCTGGCGGCATTCGCCATTGCACGGATGGAGTTTCGCGGGCGTGAACTGCTGCTGTCAATCAGCACCTCGCTCATGGTGATCCCGCCTGTGGTGATGATCGTGCCGCTGTTTGTGCTGTACACCCAGCTCAGGCTTATCAGCACCTTTCATGGCACCATCCTGATTTACGCTGGACTCGTTACGCCATTTTCGGTGTATCTGCTGGTCAGTTTCTTCCGCACGCTGCCGACCGAAATTCTGGAAGCGGCATTGATTGATGGGGCATCGCCGCTAGGAGTGCTGTGGCGTGTGGTGATCCCGTTGTCAGGGCCGCCGCTGGTCACGCTGTTCGTCGTGAACACGCTGTATGTATGGAATGACCTGCTGATCGCG
>JAIOHN010000558.1 GCA_019912985.1 Anaerolineae bacterium
AGGCAGGACATGGCACGAGTATCACGCTAATCGTGCCGGTTTCGCTGACTCGCATTCACTGTGTGCTGTTGTGGGTTGGTGGGGAACACTACGCGATTTCTTCAACAGTTGTGGCACGGATGTTGTCAATCAAGCAGGAGGATGTGTTTACTGCCGAAAACCGCGAGATGATTATCCTCGATAATCACCCGGTACCGCTGGTTTCGCTGGCAGGTTTACTGGGTGTTACACCTGAGCGTGATGAGAATAAAGACTTGCAGGTGGTTGCCGTGCGGGTGGCGGACCGGCTTGTTGCCTTTGAAGTTGATGAATTGGAGAGTGAACGCGAACTGGTGCTGAAACCACTTGGCAAAGAGCTTACTGGTGCGGAGTTCATCTCCGGTGCGGCGCTGTTAGGTACAGGCGATGTTGTGATTGTATTGGATGCGAACGATCTGGTACGCCGTGCGATCGGAACCGTCATCACACGTGTTGAGAAACATGAGCCGCTGCCCGAGCAAAACTCGGAGCGGAAACTGCGGGTGCTGATTGTTGATGACTCGATTACAACCCGTACATTGGAGAAGAATATTCTCGAAACAGCTGGTCTGGAAGTTCATGTCGCGATTGATGGGGTGCAGGCCTCACGAATGATCAATGAGTTTGATTTTGACGTGGTGGTAAGCGATGTGGAGATGCCCAATATGAATGGGCTGGAACTCACCCGTTGGATAAAAAACAACGCACAAACCCAACGCCTTCCAGTCATTTTGCTCACTTCCCTGGCTCGGCCAGAGCAGCGCGAGGCTGGCCTCAAAGCCGGCGCGGATGCCTATTTGGTGAAGTCGCAGTTTGATCAGGGGGAATTAATTCGCACTATTCGTGCTGTTATCTAGTATTCTCCCCATCTTTTAGGGTATTGCGATACATTAAGATATAAAATAATTGTAACTTGCTTATCATTTCGCGTGGTACGTGTCCGTTTATGAGTCCTGCTCCCGTCCGTGTACTGATTGCTGAAGACAGCCCAACCGTGCGCCATCATCTGGCGACCATCATCAACGAGGCAGAGGGAATGTCCGTTGTGGGTCAGGCGCGCGATGGTGAAGAAGCGCTGCGGCTGGCTCAGGAACTCCATCCTGATGTGATCTCAATGGATATTCGCATGCCCGGCATTGATGGCCTGGAGACCACACGGCGCATTATGAGCCAACTGCCGACACCCGTGGTGATTGTCAGCGGAATGGTTGAGCGTGAGGTGGATTTGTCGTTCCAGGCTTTGCAGGTGGGGGCGCTGGCGGTTGTCGCCAAGCCGCCTGCTCGTACCGATGCGGATTTTGCGTCCAGACGCCGCCAATTGGTCAACACGCTGAGCGCGATGGCAAAAGTGCAGGTCGTGCGCCGCTGGGAAAATATCCCTGGTCAAAATGGATTGCGATCTGCCAACTGGCCGACGGTGGTTCAAACACGGATCAAACCGGAAATCGTCGTGATTGGTGCCAGCGCAGGCGGGCCAGGTGCGCTCGCTGAGATTTTGGGTGGGTTGGATTCGGACTTTCCGCTGCCAGTGGTGATAGTCCAGCATTTGCCAAATGAGTTTATGCAGGGATTGGCGCGTTGGTTGCAAAAATCTGCCGCACTGCCGGTCAAAATTGTCTCACATAACATGGTGCTGGACCCTGGCGCTGTATATTTGGCACCGGGTGATTCGCACCTTAAAATTGAACGTCAGGCGGACCGTCTGGTGGCGGTGCTTATCCAGGAACGGGGTTCTTATCGGCATCAACCAGCAATTGATGTGCTTTTCGAATCAGTCGCCATAGCCTGTGGCGCGGCAGCTGTAGGTGTTGTCTTAACCGGCATGGGTGATGACGGAGCCACAGGCATGTTAGCCATGCGTGAGGCGGGTGCGATAACATTAGCGCAAGATGAGAAAACAAGTACAGTGTTTGGAATGCCTGCTGCTGCGGTTGCTCGTGGCGCTGTCAATCAAGTGTTAGCATTATCAAACATTGCAACCACGCTTTGTCATCTAATTTGAGGTAAACTAGTGTAAAGTGAAGGATGCTATGGCGTTAGAAGCGCTGTTAATCGAAGATAGTAAAACCCAGGCCGCACAGATTAAGGAAACGCTGGAAAGCGTTGGCTTAGAGGTTCGTCTTGCCTATGATGGACCAGATGGCCTGCGCGAGGCGACTGATAATCCACCAGCCTTGATTGTGTTGGATGTGAAATTGCCCACTATGGATGGATTCCAGGTGTGCCGCCGCTTAAAACGTAACCCTGTCACCCAGGATATACCTGTAATTATGCTCACCGAACGCGCGGACCCCAAGGCCACGATGTCCGGTCTGCGTGCGGGTGCAGATGATTACATACCGAAAGACATTTTTGCCGCCGAGCATCTTGTGAACACTTTGCAAGAATTGGGGATTCTCTAATACCACTATGTCACAGGCCAAAGGTCCTTACGTAATGCAACCACCTGTGATGTCCGTCGAGATTGAAGACAGTATGGACATCATGATCGTTCGCGATACCGTGCGCCAGGCTGGAAGTTTGTTAGGCTTCACGCCGGCCAGCCGTGCGCAAATGGCAAGTGCGGCGACAACGCTGGCGGAACTGGTTCTAAAAACTGGCGACCCACAAACACTTCACCTCAACGGCGTTACGCATAATAACAAAAACGGCTTGCAGATTTCTGCCGAGACGCCCTGGTTAGCAGGCGTGGCCGCGGGCAATGTTTTGATCGCGCTGCGTTCCAAATTAGGTGATGTGGTGGATGAAATCCTGCTGGAAGGCGAGGATTCTCCTACCATCTACATGATCATGTGGCTAAGTGAGTCACGTTCGGACCGGAGTCATGGCTAGCAATAATCACCATCTGCCAGTAACCGATGTCACACAGCGGGCCCTGCTGACCTTTAGGCTGGGAACGCAGCTTTATGCGCTGATGATCGAAGATGTGGTCGAAGTGGCACCGATGGTGGAGCTGGTGACGGTGGTTGATGCACCGCCAGCACTTCTAGGGTTGGCGAACCGGCGTGGTGAAGTCCTGCCCATGATAGACCTGCGCGCGATCTTTCATCACGAGTCCACACCGATAAACGCGCTGACACTCTTCATTGTCGCAGCCAGGGAGTCACATAAAATTGGTTTGGTGGTCGATTCAGTGCATCAAGTAGAGTATGTTGGAGTGCAGGGTTTGGTACAGCCACAAGCGTCGGCAAAATACTTACGGGGAGTCATCCCTGACGGAGATCGACTGATCCAGATCGTTTCGCTTCCCGCGCTGCTGGATTTTTATGTTCCTCATGAATGGACGGGGGAAGATCATGAC
>JAIOHN010000559.1 GCA_019912985.1 Anaerolineae bacterium
GATCGTCTCTTTGGTTTCTTGTTGTCTCAGACTGTTGTCTTATTTTATGGGGTACCCATCAGGTTCACGCGGGAATAACTTGGTTATGCCTTGCTTGCCTTCCCATTCAATGAGCGACATTGCCCTTGTTGCTGATACAAGTTCATTTTTAACAACAATGACAAAGGGAAGGTGTCCATGCTCTAAGTCTTTTTGGGGAACTTTTAATTCATCAACTACAGCTCTCAATGGCTCAATATGCTTTAAGAAATCCTGTTCAGATAACTTAGCAGCTTCAGGATAGCCTTTGTGCAACAGATTATCAACTTGGCGGTCAAATTCTACCACCATTTGAGTAGTAAGTTTGGTTTCCATAGTCTCCACCATCGACGTAACTTCTGTTTTGAAGCATAGGCATCTTGTTCTAATTGGTCAATGGACTAATTCAACCTCTTTTTCAACAGCCTGGCCCTTTTTCGAGAATGTAGCAACAAACCAGACATCCTTCGCACTCACCGGGAAATGGGTTAGAATCATGAGGGTAATCCTTGAAGAGCAGACAGAGGGTAAGTGATCAAATGGCTGACTACATCGTTTCCGTGGATCCCGGCAATGGCGGGGCAAACGCCGTGCTAGCAAAAGCCAATGGCTACAAGTCGATCTACTTTCCCTCAGTGCGCGCAGCTGCTACCGGGGATACTCTCGGCCTCGGCGCAGACATGGAGCTGCAATACGATTATGTCGATTGGCACGGCCATCGCTACGTGGTGGGAGAGGATGTCCTGCGAGTCACACGCCGCCACATGGAAAGTCATACCCGTATCCTGTAATGAGATTGAACAGCACAGTTTAGTAGGAAATGCTCGGATTTCTCAATGCCTACATCTCTGACAAATTGAGAAATGAGACTTATACCGACTCACGTTCTATAAGTGGGCAGTCTACCATATGCTGGACCGATTCAGTAGAAAAATCCTTAGTGGACATCAGATACTCAACGGCCCATTTGCCCATCTCATAATGCGGCAGTTGGATCGTTGTAAGCGGAGGCCATAAACTATCAGCAATATCACGCTGGTTATCAAAGCCCAGTACGGCAACATCGTCAGGGATGCGGAGCCTTAGCGAGGAAAGGGCGCCATAACAGCCCATTGCCGTTCGGTCATTGCCGCAAAAGATAGCTGTGGGTGGAGATTTTAATTGCATTAGCTCATGAGTTAACCTGTAGTTTGTTTGTGGTGTTTGATCTGTGTAACGGATTAATTCCTCATCAAATAGCACATCATACTCTGCTAATGCCCGTTTAAAACCTTCAAGTCGCCCTGTCGCTGCAGGGATTGGCGGCGAGCCTACAGGGGGAGTGCCAAGGTTGATAAATGCGATCCGTTTATGACCTTTTTCCAACAGGTTTTTTGCCGCTCTGTAGCCGCCAGCAGCTTCATCCGGTACGACAGATGGAAAAGCCCGATCTGCCGCGAAACAATTCGCCAGTACTACTGGGACTTGTGCCATTTGAGGTGGTAATTCAACTTCTCGATGGTACATTGCCGCATAAATTATACCTTCCACACGTCTTTCAAGAAGCGCTTCAAATGAAGCGGCAGTGAACTCAGTCGCGTAGCCAGCATTGACAACTAACATCACTTTCCCCATTGCCCACAGCGTTTCCTGCGCCCCGCTAATCATGTCCACAGCGTAGGGAGTGGTAATCACCTCATCCGTGATGAGACCAAATCCGACTAAGTTGGAACTATGTGTTCGCATGTGTCGGGCACTGAAGTTAGGACGGTAATCCAGCTTCTCAATGATCTCAAGCACTTTCTCGCGAGTTTCGGCGCTGACGGCAGGATGCTGATTCAGCACACGGGAAACAGTTCCCCGGCTTACACCTGCAAGCCGTGCAATATCTTCGATGGTGTATTTTCGCGTCATTAAAACAACTTGTTCCTGGTTGGATTACTTCGAGATTCTTTCACCACATTAAACCATATTGTGCGCCTGACGAATAGATGTTGCAGAGCCTGTAAAATAATGTTATATTGGCGATCAATGTGATCGATCCCATTTTTGCGTGTGAGATCGATCACTCAGAAAGTTAATATTGGGATCGATCCCAAACTCTTCTTAGAATGGTGTTTCAATTATGTCTATAGAAACCACTTTATCCATTCGTAAGCAACTGGCTGCGGATCACCAGCGACCGCAATATCATTTTCTTCCGCCTTCTAATTGGATGAATGACCCAAACGGACTCATCCAGTGGAATGGTCAATACCATCTCTTTTATCAGTATAATCCACATGGACCACTCTGGGGAACTATACACTGGGGACATGCTATTAGTGATGATCTGATTCATTGGGCTGACTGGCCTATTGCTCTCACACCCACACTCGGTGGCCCGGATGAAGCCGGTTGCTTCTCTGGCTGTGCGGTCAATCACGACGGGGTCCCCACCCTCATCTACACCGGTACGCGCGGCGAACGACACGATATACAAACCCAGTGTATCGCTACCAGTCATGATGGCCTGCTCACTTGGGAAACGTATAGTGGCAATCCTGTGCTAGATGCCGTACCTGACGAAGCAGGGCAAACA
>JAIOHN010000560.1 GCA_019912985.1 Anaerolineae bacterium
GCGATAGTGCACTGCAAGCCGGTGATGTGGTCGATATTGAGGTTGAGATGCTTTTTGTAGAGGCAGATGAGCAGATGGATCAATCCGATGGTGAAAGCCCGACTCCGCAGCTCACCACCGAGCGGATCATCCAGAATGCGCTTGTGGTTGGGACCGGCCCGGATGGGTCCATTGTCACCCTGGCGGTTTCACCTCAGGACGCCGAGATTCTGGTCTGGGTCCTGGAAGCCAAGCTGCCAATCACACTGCTGTTTCACCAGATTGAGCATCCACCAGCGTGATTCATGCGGCGCTATGAACCGGCCATAAGTTAAGGTAAACTAGGCGGTAGGTAAGAACCTGCCGCTTTTTGTTTCTGAGTCTATAGAGAGTTAACGCGCACCTCACCCCCAAACTTATCCCACATCGAGATGGGAGAAGGCGGCCAGGTTAGTGAGGTTTACACGTGAGGAGTTCATTCATGGCAAAGGAATATGACGTACTGGTGCTGGGTGCAGGGCCGGGCGGTTATGTAGCTGCTATTCGTGCCAGCCAACTGGGGCTGAAAACCGCCATTGTCGAAAAGAAATATTGGGGCGGTGTCTGTCTCAATGTCGGCTGCATCCCTTCCAAAGCACTGCTGCGTAATGCTGAACTGGCCCACATCTTCAAAGATCAGGCCAAGGACTTCGGCATTGTGACCGAAGGTGAAGTCAAGTTTGATTACAGCGTGGCGTTCCAACGCAGCCGCAAGGTCGCGGATGGCCGGGTGAAGGGTGTTCACTTCCTGATGAAGAAGAACAAAATCACCGAATTTGACGGCTGGGCCACCTTTACCGATCCGCATACGGTCGAGGTCGAACTAAACGACGGCAAGAAGGAAACGCTGTCCTTCAAAAACTGCATCATCGCGACCGGCGCGACCACCGCGTTGATCCCCGGCACGCAGTTGAGCGAACGGGTCGTCACCTATGAAGAACAGATCATGGAGGACAACCTCCCCGGCAGCATTATCATCGCTGGAGCCGGTGCCATTGGCGTCGAGTTTGCCTATGTGATGCACAACTACGGCGTGGATGTGACCATCGTTGAATTTCTGGACAGCATCGTCCCGCTGGAAGATGAAGAAGTCAGTAAAGAACTGACGAAACAATACCAGCGCGCGGGTATAAAACTGATGACCAGCACCAAGGTCGAGAAAATTGAGGACACCGGCAAGAATGTCAAAGTGACCGTAACCGGCCCGGATGGCAAACAGCAGACGCTGGAAGCCGACAAAGTGTTGCAGGCGATTGGTTTCCGTCCGCGCACGGAGGGTTATGGGCTGGATAAGACTGGTGTGAAGCTCACCGAGCGCAAGGCCATCGATATCAACGAAAAGATGCAGACCAGTGTCCCGCACATATACGCCATTGGCGACGTGACCATGAAGAAAGCTCTGGCGCACGTGGCCGAGGCGATGGGGGTTATCGCAGCGGAGAATATCGCCGGCGTGGAGACGGTCACGCTGGATTATCGTATGCTGCCAGCCGCTACATATTGCCAGCCGCAGATCGGCAGCTTTGGCTATACCGAGAAGCAGGCTATTGAAGCCGGTTATGAGATTAACGTCGCCAAATTCCCCTTCATGGCCAACGCCAAGGCGCATGGCCTGAATGAGCCGGTAGGCTTTGTAAAGCTGATCAGCGACAAGAAGTATGGCGAAATTCTGGGTGCGCACATGATCGGTCCTGATGTCACAGAACTGCTGCCGGAACTGACGCTGGCGCAGAAGTGGGAGCTGACGCCGTACGAGATTTCACGCAATGTCCATGCGCATCCGACTCTGAGCGAAGCGCTCAAAGAGGCCGCGCACGGTCTCGAAGGCCACATGATTAATATGTAAGTGGCTAGTCTTTAGTCGTTAGTTGCTAGAGATATTTTCGGGGCAGGGTGACTGTTCACTCTGTCCCGTTTTAATTATAAAAGTTGGTAGTGATGGTCGTGGCGGTAATGCACATATACCATCTGGCCTGTTTCAGGTAGCGGTTCCGCGCGGCGCTCATCCCATTTCCGCTTGATAGTATGGATGATTTCCCGGCCTGTGCGTGGTGAGGTAAACGTGAATGTGACGGTGAGGTAACAATCCCCTGAGCGCTGAACATCATTTTTTGTGTGAGTTACCCGCCCCTCTACAAGTTGGCCTTCCCGCTGTAACAGGCGCTGCCGCCAGGAAGCATACAGAAGGCTCCCAAAAATAATGATAGCAAAAATAATCACAGCTGTGGCGACGTGGATCGAATCTGACTTGATTGTGCTGCGGTAAATGGTGGATTGGCTTGGATCATTGGCATGATAATAGACAGTGACTTTCGCACCGATTTCCGCCCGTTGATATTCTTCCGCGCTGACGGACACCCGGTTGAGATAGTCTTTTGCCCCCACAAAGAAGCGGTAGGTCAGGTAGTAACGCTCTCCACTTCGTTCATCGCCCAGCCGCCAGCGATCGGTATAATAACCTTCTGTAGAGGCGCCACTATTTAGTAATCTGCTTTGCTCAAGGGCGGGAATCAGTGCCAAAATAATACCAATCAAGCCGACCGTTACTCTTATCAACGTAATGACTTGCTTGGCACTCCATTGGTGCGCGGGCTTTTCGATAGTTTCCCCGGTGACCAGGCTGATATTTTCGGGTTGCCAGAAAAAGGCAGTTTTGAATGGATGATTACTCACCAATTGCTCTCGCTTAAACCTGTAATCTTACTATACGGGTGAGTTCACGGCACCAACACATAAGTTTTTGGGGGATTATACAGATGTTTTCGGAGCGTAGTGATTTTACTGCGCCCTTATTCTAACAGATTAGCGCCCAATAACTGCTCATCTGGATATTTTAGCCGCCAGATTTCAGCCATATGATTTAGAAATCGCTTTTGTTCACCGTCGAAAAAAACTTTGCCACTATAATCTTTTGTAAGCCAGTAGGAGAAGTTCAGCAGAATCGCGTTGCGATTAAGGGTAAATTCACCACTAAAGTCTTGCGCGCTGTACAGGCTGGTCTGATAAAGTTTCTCAAACATTTCATCAGCATACCAATCACCATAAAAATGTTTTAGACCTCGATAGCCTTCACGGTAGTAAGCGGCGATTAGCTGGATGTGTCCGTTGATGCGCTGGTTGAAATGATTCAGTTCTTCAGCCGGTATCCACAGTTCCCGATGATGATTAGTACCCACCACATGCTCAGGGAACTGGCTGACGTAATCTCCATCAATTTCAAAACGAGTCACAAAACCAGCAAAACCAGAATTCCCATCTTTGGTGTTCCAATCCCGTGCGATTTGCTCTGCATACTCAAAATTCAAAACTGGATAAAAAATGGGCTGATGTGGCAACCGTGGCGGAAAAGCTTTTGAGTCCGCATCAAGAATTAATTGCATTTCCTTGAGGCCAACTGGACGATACAAACTGGTTGTTTGATTATTCACTATAAAACCTTTCGTGAATCAGCACTTTCCCTCATCACTCCTCCTAACAACTTAGCAGTAGTACGAC
>JAIOHN010000561.1 GCA_019912985.1 Anaerolineae bacterium
CTTTTATCGAACAAGCAATACTTGGAGACATACAAAGAACTACCGGAAACGCTTAATATTTACAAAATTAATGAAACATCAGGGATTTTCAAGCTCATTGGTAATACCGTTCCTGTGGCAACCGAAACATTTTCAATTGGAGAAGATTCCGACGATGAGGACAAAACAGTCAAGGAGAAAAATGTTTTAAGCTTTGAAATTATGGCAAACGCAAGTATTGGTGACAAGAGACTTGGCGTTCTCAAAATGGATATTGATCACCTGGGTCTCTTATTTTCTGTGGGCACGGAGGTGGATTGTTCCGGTAAAAAGTCCATGTCGCGCCTTGCCACATTAAGCCGGTCAATCGACCTGTTTTTTGCCGGATATCTTGATGTGATTTGTAAAAAGGCTTTTTTGCAATGGAAGGAGGATTCGGATAATAGTTGGCCCCATAAGGAAAAGGTAACGCAAATATTCTATACAGTGTATTCCGGTGGTGATGATCTTATGATCACCGGTCCGTGGAGCGAGATACCCAACCTTGCAAGAGAGATTCGCAGGGAGTTTAAGGAATACACATGCGGCAATAAGGACATAGATATATCTGCCGGTATTTTCCTTTGTAAACCTAAATATCCTGTCAGTCTTGCGGCAAAGGCGGCAAGTGAAGAGCTTGAAAAATCAAAAAATGGTAAAACTGATCAACTGGAAGGTCGAAAATGCATCACGCTGTTTGGCGATACCGTGAAGTGGCAAAACAATGATAGGGTGAATCTGGATGAACTTTTTGAGTTTGGAGAATACCTGTACAGAAATATTATGAACGAAGATTCAAGATTGAGGCTTCCACGTGGTTTCGTACACGGTTTGTTGAGAATACATAAACAATATACTGAGGGACAAAATCTAAATTTTATTCCGGCAGTATTGTACCAATTGACGCGAAATATTAAAGATAAAGCGATTAGGGACGAACTCAAACGGCAACTTATTACCTGTGCAAACAAGGAGGTATTTTTTAAACACATTAGAATACCGGCAAGCTATACCTTGCTAAAATCAAGAAAGGGGGAGTAAAAACATGTCAATCTTTAATTCCATAAAAGATGTTATGGATCATCTTAATCAGTTGGAAACACTATCAAAACTAGTGGCAGAAAATTATGCACTTGAAGGTGGGATTGCTAACAGGATCGCAGAAAAGAAGGGTAATATGAAGTTCACCCAAATAAGGAAATTTTTTGGTCATATAAAAAAAATTGAAAAAACCATAAAGGACAAAGAAGACAATGAACCGATAGATATGGAGGAGCTTTACCTGCTCATGCCGGAGTTAGCTTATGGCTATGGAAGAGAAGTAATAAGCAAAGACTTTTATGACGTAATGAAAATATGTATTGCAACGAATAAAATTAAAAAAGTGATTGATTTTAAGCGTTTTGTAGAATTATTGTCGGCAGTCATCGCTTATCACAAGAAAATAGAAATGGATAATAAAGGAGGGGGGAAATAATGTCAAACAATGAATACAAATTTAACGGGAAATATATTATCAAAGCGGACTTGCGATGCCTTACAGGGTTACATATTGGTGGCACAGAAGAAGGCTTTGAGATTGGAGGAATGGATAATCCGGTTATCAGAGACCCTATAACCGGTTACCCGTATATACCAGGTTCATCTTTAAAAGGAAAGATGAGAAGCTTGCTTGAATGGTCGTATGATAAAGTAAAAATTGAAACGAATAATAAAACCAAAAAACTCAATGCCCCGCCATGTGCGTGTGGAAGTTGTGATATTTGTGCTATTTTTGGTTCTACAGTGGACACAAAAGGGCAGAAAGAACCTACCCGTTTAACGGTCCGAGACAGTTACCCCAAAGGATTACTAGATACAAAGGGAAGGACATTGCCAGAAGAACAGAGAAAGGGAACAATTGCCGCATGGCAGACAAATCTTGGTGAAAACATCTTTACGGAAGTAAAGACGGAAAATGCTATTGACAGATTGACTTCCGAAGCAAATCCAAGATCACTTGAAAGAGTGCCCGTAGACTCGGTATTTGAAGTGGAAATACTCTTCGATCTTTATAAG
>JAIOHN010000562.1 GCA_019912985.1 Anaerolineae bacterium
GATGCGGAACGTGCGCAGGATGATATAGAAAATAAAGAGGACGACGAAAATAATAAGCAACTGGGATATGTTCATTGCCAATCTCCTTCACTGTGACCGTTGTGATCACTCCGTTTCTGCTTGATTTTTTCCACCTGAACCTGGAGTCCGTCGCGGTCTATGACGACGACTTCCGTTCCGGGTTCCAATTGTTCATCGCTGGTGGCAGTCCACGCTTCGCCACGTACATTCACAGTGCCTGTAGGATTCAGCGCTTTGATCACACGGCCATGGGCACCGATCAAATGGGTGTCCTCACTGATCACTGGCTCGGCTCGCATTTTGTCCAGCATCGGCAGTAACACGTACTGGTGGTAAACCAGCGGCGCGACCAATGTCAGCGCGATCAGCACGGGCGATACACCTGGTCCCTCATAAAAGAGAAACCAGCCACCAATGCCCTGAAGCACCAATCCGACCAGGGCCAGCGGTGCATAGTCGCGCTTGAGAAAGGGAACGACGATAAAGCTAAGCACGCCGACCACGATCAACAAGACGGCAACCCAGTTGGTGGGGAGGCTCATCAGCAGCAGCGCACTGCCAATCAGTGCGACCACTGCCATCAGCTCCGCAATCCCCGTCCCTGGAATGTACGTCGCCGTGACTCCCAGCCAGAGACCGAATACCAACGCGAGATAGACGACATTTGGATCGATCATGAGGTTTTTTCCTGAATTCACTTCGACACTTTTATTATAAATTTATTTTTGCCTCTAGAATCCCCGAATCATTAGGGAACGGGGCGATCTAACGGATTTCTAGCGCAATCTTCAGCCAAATCGAACCCTAAAGCCGCCCACACGAAATTCTTCTATACTGGATGGTGAGAAAAGCATACGGAAGGACGATGTAACACATGAATGAACTACCGGTGCGCGAGATGGTGCTCTATAAGCATGGTGTTGGCTTTTTTGTGCGTGAAGGCCCGATGGAAGGTGAGCAGATTACACTGACTTTCCGGCAGGATGAGATCAACGATGTATTGAAGAGTCTGTCGGTCTTTGATCAGGGTGGCGGGCAGGTGTTGGGCATTCACTACCAGACCCCGCAGGATCAGGCTGCGCGTTTCGCCAATACCTCTATCCATCTCGATCCCAACCACAGCCTGGCCGATTTGCTCATCAGCCTGCGCGGACGGCAGGTGATCCTGGGGGTGGTGATCGAAGATGGCAGTATGCAGGAATTTCGCGGACGCCTGATCGGCCTCGATCAGTGGGCAAAGACCCAGGACTACAGCCAGCGCCCGGTGGTGGTATCGCTGCTGCGGGAGGATGGGCAGGTGAGTGCCTTTCGCTTCAGCGATCTGCGCACGATCCGCCTGGAAGATGGGCAGGCCCAATATGATCTCGGTTACTTTCTCGATACCAGTATGGCCGAGGACACTCGGCGCGCGGTCAATGTGCGCCTCAGCGCGGGCGAGCATCAACTGGTGGTCTTTTATGTCGCGCCCAGTCCCACCTGGCGGGTAAGCTACCGGCTGGTGGGTGAGTTTGACAGCGAGACCAAAACGGGTAAGGCTTTACTGCAAGGCTGGGGCCTGTTCGACAACCGGCTGGAAGAAGACCTGGATGCGGTGCGGGTGACGCTGGTGGCCGGACAGCCGATCTCGTTCATTTATGACCTGTTTACCTCACGCATTCCCCAACGGCCCACCGTGGCGGATGAAGCGCGGGTCGCGCCGGGGCCGATTGAGTATGCGGCTTCGATGCAGGCCGAAATCGCCGACGAGGTTGAACCGGAACCCATGCGTGGCAGAGCGCCGATGCTGGGCGCGATCAGCGCCAAACGATTCGCACCGCAGGCGATGGCACAGGCGGCTCCCGCAGCAGCGGAAACCAGGGAAGCTGGCGAATTTTTCCAGTATGTCGTGACCACGCCGGTCTCGGTCAAGCGCGGCGAGTCGGCGTTAGTGCCGATTCTCAACAGCGAATTGAATTACGAACGCGAACTCCTGTATAACGGCGATAAGCTGCCCAATCATCCGGTGGCGGCGCTGCGTTTCACCAACAGCAGCGGCCTCACACTGGAACGCGGCCCGGTGACATTGGTCGAAGATGGCGATTATAAAGGCGAGGCGGTGGTGCCGTTCACGCGGCCTGATAACCCGGTTTACCTGCCTTACGCGGTTGAACTGGGAATTAAAGTCACGGAGAAGCGCACCAGCAGCCGCCAGACCACTGGCTTGCACATCGAAGGGGCGCTGCTGGTCTATGAGGAATATCTGATCGAGCAGATCAATTATGCGCTGGAAAACACCACCGGTAAAGCGCAGACTGTGACGATCGAGGCCACGCGCCAGGATGACTGGGAGTTGTTCGGCACGCGCATGGCGGATGCAGAACTGACGGATGCGCTGCGCTGGAAAATCGAGGTCGAAGCACACAGCACCGGCATGTTCACCCGCAAGCAGCGCTACCGCACCCACCGCCACGAGGAATTGAGCAATCTCAGTTACCAGAAGCTCCAGCAGTTTCTGGAAAAGCAGTGGCTCGACCAGGCGATTATCGGCAACCTATCGGTGCTGCTGGATAATTACGCGCTCATCCAGCAGGCGCAGAAGCAGCGTGAAACGCTTCAGGCGGAACGACAGACGATCTACGGGCAGCAGGAACAGCTTCGCGCCAATCTGGGCGCGCTCGGCAGCAGCGAAGCCGAGGCCGCCCTGCGTGCGCGACTGCTGCGCGATCTTGAGAGCACGCAGGATCGGCTGGATGCGATTGACAAGGACATGACCAGCATCAAAGCACGGGTGGAGGAAGCCGAAAAGCGCATCGAGAGTATGATTGAAAAGCTGGGCAAACCGGCGTGATTTCGGCGTGAATGCGCAAGCGTAAAGTCGCATTTATAATATACAGCGACCATTCAGGGGGAGGGACGGTGTTCATGAGCGAAGAAACCACAATACAACTTTTTAAGAACGCGAAAGATGTCGAAATCGCGCAGCCCGACCAGGTGATTTTTTTCGAAGGCCAGCCCGGTGATACCATGTATGTCATTCAGGAAGGGGTGGTCGATATTTACCTGGAGAAGCAGCAGCTGCATACGGTCGAAGTCGGCGGGATTTTTGGCGAAATGGCGCTGATCAACAATGCCAAGCGCAACGCCACAGCCATCGCCCGCACGGAATGCAAGCTGGTGCCGATTAACAAGGAGCGCTTTATGTTCCTGGTGCAGCAGACTCCGAATTTTGCGCTGAAAGTGATGCAGGTGCTCAGCGACCGCCTGCTGGCGCAGCGTGATCGCTCGTAATCTCTTCGCGCAGACGACACTGAAGGGATGACCAATCAACACACCGCTTGCTTATGGTGTCGAGCGTGCGCTGGTCGAGTTCCGCGCAGCCTGGTCCACCTCCTGGCTGCTGCGCTGGACGCTGGCTAACATGCTCGGCTGGACGATTGGCCTGTCGATTGGCAGCTTTATGCTGCGTTTTGGTGTGATCGGGATTATGGTCGGCGGTGGTCTGGCCGGGTTGTGTGTGGGGGTGGCGCAGTGGTTGGCGCTGCAAACGGACCGCGCCTGGCTGACAGCAAGCGCCGTTGGTGGTGTGCTGGCCGCGCTGCCGGCGGCGCTCTGCGCTTTCACGACGCTGGCTGGCGGCATTGGCTTTCTGCTGGTGGGGGCCATCTTCGGCGCGATCTTCGGCACCGCCCAGTGGATGCTGCTGCGGGGTGAATCGCGGGCGGGGTGGTGGATTGCCGCCAATGGGTTGGCCGGGGCGTTGTGTGGCTGGCTGACGTTGGGATTCAATCCGCTAGGCCTGCCACTGCTGTGTTCGCTTGGCCCACTGGTGTTCGGCCTGCTCACAGGCTACGTCCACCGCTGGCTGGTCGCGGCAGAGGTGTAGGACGCTCAGAGAGAGCCCAAAAACGTGTACAATAGAGCTGTAATGTAAACAGGTCAATACACTATGGCGAACGTACTGGAACGTGAGATTATTGAAAAGTTTCGGCTGCTCAAACCTGAAGATCGGGTACGCGTGTTATATACACTTCAGGAAGAACTTGCCGCGGATCAACTGAATCTGAGTGACTGGTTGCAACAGGTTGACACAGTGCAAATTACGCTGCGGCCTGATGAAAGCGGAGATGCGCCTTTCGCCAGCGAACTGGTGAACGAAGCCCGAGAGGAACGTGATGCCGATATCTTACGCAGTATTGGATTCCGGGACTCTACTGGCGACAGAGTTCAATCACCCTACTGCCTATGACGCTCAGTATCTGGCAGTCGCGGAACGTTATCAGAGCGATTTTTGGACTGCTGACGAACGTCTGTTTAACGCGGTGAAAGACCGATTTCCACTGATTCATTGGCTGGGAAATTGGCGTGATTAGAAGCAGCGATTGTTTCCTGCTCCACTTTTCAGTTACGTTATAATCGGGCGATGAAAACTTTCCGCAAAGGTGGATGATGATCCGTGCTGCACTCTTACTGCTAGTCTTTGGCTCGATGATCGTGGCTGCTCAGGAACCTACACCTGAACCCTGGCAGCTGACTGCGACGGCGATTGTCGGCCAGTATACGCAAACGGCGGCATTCGGTGCCACGCCCCTGCTCGATGCTGAACTCACGGCGACGCGAGTGATTGCGCAGGTGACGCAGACGGCGAAAGCAATCCGCGTCCAGGGGATCGGTGCCACGCCCCCGCTCGATGCCGAATTGACGGCGACACGTGTGATTGCCCAGGTCACACAAACGGCGAGAGCGCTCCGCGCACAAGGGATTGAGACGACTCCGCTGCTCGATGCCGAACTGACCGCGACGCAGGTGATCGCGCAGGCGACACAGACGGCGCAGGCCGTCCGCGCACAGGATGTTGAAGGAACGCCGCTGCTGGATGCCGAACTGACGGCGACACAGATCATTGCACAGGCGACACAGATCGCAGAAACCCTGTTTGCACCGACCAGTCGTGCACCACATATCCACAGCGAAGGTTTTCTCGCTTGGCTTCAGACTTTGCTGCGCTGGTTACGGAGTCGTGACTCATGAGTGATTCCCGTCAACTCATCCTCATCCGACATTCGATCTCCGCACAACAACCGGAGATCAGTTCGCATCACTGGACGCTGACGGCAGAGGGTGAAGCACGCTGCCTGAAGCTGGCTGAGCGAATCGCAGCCTATCAGCCAGTGGTGATGATTACCAGCGAAGAGCCCAAAGCTCGCTTGACCGGGGCAATTGTCGCGCGTCAGTTGGACATCTCCACCGAAACAGAACACGACCTGCACGAACATCTGCGGCGCAGTGAGCCATACAGCGATGCAGCCACCTTTCGCAGCCGGATCGAAACGCTGCTCACACAGCCGGACACGCTGGTTTTCGGCGAGGAGACTGGCGCTGCGGCCTGCCAGCGCTTCACACATGCCGTTGATCGCAGCTTGAAACGCCATCCCGCCGGGACAATTGCCCTCGCCAGCCACGGTACGGTGCTCTCGCTCTATCTGGCGCAGGTCGCCGGGATTGATCCGGTAGCGTACTGGAGCAGCATCGGGATGCCCGCCTATATCGTGCTATCGCTGCCGGGCGGTCAGGTGCTGGCGCGGGAAGATGTGATCCCGTAGGCGCATCAAAACGCTGGTGAATTTCACGTTCGTTTGCTACCCTTCAGGTAGAAAAATTGTTCAGGTGAGGCGTAATGGTTAACTATTTACGGCGTTTTTGGATTTGTTTTGTGATTCTGCTGGTGGTTTTACCGGTTGCCGCCCAGGAAGAAACCGTTCCCTATCTCCCCATTGAGCGTATTACGGACGATCCGCTGGAAGTGACGGATTTCGCCAGTGATGGCACGGCAGTGCTGCGCGTTGTCACAGATGCGCCGCTGGCCTGCTCGCTTGTTTATGGCAAGACCGAAGATTTCGGTTCGATCGCGGTGGATATGGATATGGCTGGTGGTGCGCACAGCGATCATCACCCGATTCTGAGCGGCCTTGAACCGGAAACGACCTATTACTACCGGATGCAGGGCTTTGATGCTGAGGGCAATCTCTATCTTTCAGACGTGATGACGTTCACGGTCCCGGCTTTTGAGGCTGAGGAAGTGACCAATCTGGCATCACCAGCGCTGGGCGGGGAGATCGTGGGGTACAGCAGCGCCTTTGGTGATGCCGAGCCAGATGCCACCTGGGGCGTGGACAGCGCCTTCGATGGCAGCGCCAACAGTGCCTGGTCGAGCGCCGGGGATGGCGACGAAGCGTGGGTCGAGGTCAAGCTGGCGCAGCGCTCACGTGTGGACGCGGTGGCCTTCTGGTCGCGCTCGATGAGTGATGGGTCGGCGCGCGTGACCGAATTCACCGTCACAACTGATTCTGGCGAGACTTACGGCCCCTTCTCCCTGCCTGATGCCGACGAAGCCTACCGCTTTGATGTAGAATTTGAGGCGGAGACGCTGCGCTTTGATGTGGCATCAAGCACTGGGGGCAATACCGGCGCGATTGAGATCGGTGTGTACGGTGAGCCGGTGGACGAATAAGCATAGAACAATCAGGAAATAATGATCATGAAATTGTACTCTTGGAATGTCAACGGCATTCGTGCCGTGCAGAAAAAAGGCTTTCTCGACTGGCTGCAAACGGCGCAGCCGGACATCCTGGGCTTGCAGGAGACGAAAGCCAGTCCCGACCAACTGGACGAAGCGCTGCTGAAGCCGGAAGGTTATTACAGCTACTGGGCCAGCGCTGAGCGCAAAGGCTACAGCGGGGTCGCGCTCTACAGTCGGACGGAGCCGAAGTCGGTGCAGATTGGTCTGAGCATCCCCGAATACGACAGTGAAGGGCGCACGATTGTCGCGGAATATGACGATTTCGTCTTTATCACCGCATATTTCCCCAATGGCGGGCGCGATCACAGCCGCATTCCCTACAAGATGGCCTATAAAGCGGCGTTCCTCGATTACTGCAACGGCCTGTGTAGTGATGGCAAGCCGGTGATTTTCTGCGGGGATGTCAACACGTCACACCGCCCGATTGACCTGGCGCGGCCCAAAGAAAACGAGAAAAAGACCGGCTTCATGCCTGAAGAACGAGTGTGGATTGATCAGGTGCTGGAAAATGGCTATCTCGATATTTTCCGCACGCTTAATCCCGAATTGGAAGGGGCCTATACCTGGTGGACGGCACGCGGCGGCGCACGTGAGCGCAATGTGGGCTGGCGGCTCGATTACTTCTTCATCTCGCCCGACCTGCGCGAACGCGTGGTCACCTGTGATATTCACGCGGACATTCTTGGCTCGGATCACTGCCCGGTCAGCCTGACCCTGGCATAATTCAGGCATAGAGACGGACTTGAAGCGGTGGCAATCTGGGGGGGCGACTCAGAGCAAAGGAAGAAGTCGCCCCTACCACAGCACACATTCTTTCTGTAGAGACAGCTTTCCCGCCATAGGGGGCCTATCTGCCGCCGCCGCTGGATCAGGATGGCGACTCATCGCCTTCGATGATCGTCTGTGCCAGCGTCATCAGTTCACTGCGGCGATCCTCTGGCACTTCACGGCTGAGCAGGTAACGCTCCACCAGCTCCATGTGCGTCAGTCCTTCGGGATTCGCACCCAGGCGGGCGCGCTCCGGGTGGTCCACGTCCTTCTGGATGACCGCCACGTGATAGACATCCGCCTGCCGCAGTGCATCGCGCAGGGTGCTCTCGTTGAGACGACTTTCGTTATCCGGCGTGAGCTGAATCAGCAGGCGCACCACCGTGTCTTTGAGATCGTGCTGGCGGATTTTCCGCAGCATTTCCTGCGTGGGGTCCCCGCTCTGGCGCAGGTCGGCGCGCAGGGTCACGAACGGGCGCACATCAAGCTGGACGAACTGCCAGGTCGTCGCTTCCCGGCTCAGCTCCACCCAGCAGAAGCCTTTGGGATCGCCTTCCTCGCCAAAGTCGATGCGCTCTATGCTGCCGCTGTAGACCACGGGCGGCGCATCCGTGCGTCCGGCAGTCATGTTCTGATGCTTGTGGATATGGCCGAGCGCGACATAATCCCAGCGCGAGTCAGCGACATCGGCCAGATTCACCGCCACATCGCGCCCCAGCATGACCGAGCGTTCGCTGCCCACCACCGCGCCGCTGACCGTGAAATGCCCGGTGAGCACGCGCGGGATGTCTTCGTGGTCGGCCTCTTCGGCCAGTTTGGTGATCAGTTCGCCCATCGTCGTTTGCAGTAGTTCGTCAGTTTCAGCGATGGTCATGCCTGCGGTGTTGGCCTCTTGCAGCAGCCGCGAACGAATGGGATAGGGTGCAGCGCCGACTATTACCGGGCCGCGTTTGGTTTCGATGCGCTTGACTTCGTAATCATCGGCCACCCAGACATTCGGCACGGCCAGCGTGTGGTAAATCTCGACGCTGGAAGCCTTGAGGATGGTTGGTGGCAGGTCGTGATTGCCGACCAGCAGCACCAGCGGTGCTAACTCGGAGAGATCACGCACGCGCCAGGCGAATTCGCGCTGGAAGGTAGGGTTGGGTGAACGGGTCTTAAAGGCATCGCCCGCGAAGATCGTGAGATCGACTTCATGCTCACGGGCGTAGTCGATCATCTCGTCCATGCGCCGCAGAAAATCCAGCACGCGGGTGCTGAGTCCGGTTTTGGGGTCGGTCTTGCCGTAATTTTCCATGCCGATATGCACATCGGCAAAGTGCAGGAGGCGAATAGGCTCAGTCATGATGGTTAGTGCTTGAAGTGAATGAAGATGCGCCCGAAGTTCTTGTCATCTTTTTCGATACGGTGATACTGCGTTTTAATGTGCTTCTGGTCGAGGAAGCGCAGCACCTTCTTCTTCAGCTGGCCGCTGCCTTTGCCGGGGATGATCTCCACCAGGTTGATTTTCTTGTCGATCGCTTCCTGGATGATGCGGTTTAACTCGGCGTCGATCTTGTCGCCTTTGTTGTAAATATCATGCAGGTCAAGCTTGAGCTTTGCCATTGATCCGCTTCCTTATACTGGTAGGTGACACAAGCCGCATTCAACGTTACAGTTAATCCGCGTTTCAGTTTACCACACCTGATCGACACCATGCTGCGAATTATCGAGCAAACGCCGGACCACCTCATCCTGAAAGACCGGTCGCCCGTCATCGGCAGCGGGTTGGCGCTGTTCGTGTTGTTCAGTCTGGTGCTGATGGTGCTCATGCCTGCGCATAATATGATCCTGATCGCCCTCAACGGCGGCATGAATCCGCCGCTGCAGGTGCTGTCGCTGGTGATCGTGCTGGCGGTGGGCTGCCTGTTTGTCTATCTCGGCCTGCCGGTTGCGCTGGCGCTGCTGCGGGGAACGACCTGCACCTTTGATCGTGCCAGTGCCACTGTGCGCCTGACCCGTTTGCGGCGACTGCGGCAGATCACCCTCAGCTATTCGCTGTATGGCATTTCGCATCTGCGCGTGGAAACCAACCCCGAAACGCACAGCTATGCACTGTATCTCATGCTGCGCAGTGGTGAATCGGTGCTGCTGGCGGCGGCCTCCAGTTATGATCAGGCCGTAATCGAAGAGGTTCAGAAGCGGGTTCGAGACTTTTTGAGGGCATAATTTCAAAAATCCTCACATTTCGGCTATATTTATTAGTGTTTAGATGGGCGGCTATAACCTAGCGAAAGTCGAGGACAGCGTATGGATTCATTCTCAATCCGACCGGCAGCCAAAGAGGATCGCAACTGGGTTGCGAAATATTTGGATGAACACTGGGGGTCCACGCGCATCGTGTCGCGCGGACAGGTGTATCTGGCCCACCTGCTGCCGGGCTTTATCGCTGAAAAAGACGAAGAACGTGTCGGTCTGGTGACCTTCCGGATTGAAGACAGCTCGTGCGAAATTATGACACTCAACAGCGAGCTTCCAAATCAAGGTGTTGCCACTGCCTTGTTGGAGACGGTCAAAAACTCTTTGATAGAAGAAGGAATCGTCAAGCGTATCTGGGTCATCACGACCAATGACAATATGCATGCGCTGCGCTTTTATCAAAAGCGAGGTTTTACGTTGTCTGCGCTTTATCCCCGCGCACTGGATAACTCGCGCAAGCTGAAGCCGGAAATTCCGCTGTTTGGACTGGATGGTATCCCGCTGCGCGATGAGATCGAGCTGGAGATGCTCATTTAGTGGCTGTGCAGCCAGATGACGCACGTGAATGGGCGCGATGTTTGCTGGATGTTTCACAGCGCGAACAGGCGCGTGAGGCGCTGCTGGCATTGGATGAAGACGCCGTTCCCGCCCTGGTGGATACGTTTTACGCCGGGGTGAACGAGGAACAGGGCATCGCTGTATTGCAGCTTGTGGGGGAGATTGGCGGCTATGAAGCAGTCAATCTCCTTCTCGATGTCTACGAAAACGAGCGCGAAAGCTGGCGAAATGTGGCTGCAGAGGCTTTGCGCCGGGATGGTTTTATTTAACAAACCCCGTTATGTGACATCCCCTGTCACAAACCTAAGATTTCGTTTGCGTTTCGTTAATGACGTGTCTCATTGCTTGACACAGTTCAACTTTTTCTCATATAATGCCGATAGTAAAGAGTTGTGAAATTTGCATACAACTCTCACACACAAGGCCTGTTGACCAGTGAAATCATTGACCAACAACTTCGTGAGTAACCGGGTGTTGAAGCTAAATGTAGGCTTCTTACTCAACGACGGGCCAGCCCACAGTCATGACTCTGTTTTTGATGTTCCTGCTGTTCGCGTAGCAGATGATCTGGATCTGCTTTATATTCGCGGCCCTATCCGTATGAGCCGCACCAAAGAAGGTATCCTGCTACAGGGTAAACTTCGGGTTGGAATCGAAGACGAGTGCATCCGTTGTTTGGACCCGGTTACCACTGAAATCACAATCGAGATTGAAGAGCTTTTTACTCATCTTTCGCCACACAGTTCTGAATTCGTCATCCACGATGATGCGATTCTGGATCTTGCCCCCTTGATTCGTGCTGAAGTGTTAATTGCGGGCGCACGGGGGCTGCTTTGCCGTGAGGATTGCAAAGGGTTATGCCCAGAATGCGGTGCCAATTTCAACCGCGAGACGTGCGACTGCCAGCTTGACGCCATCGACCCACGTATGGCGAAACTCAAAGAACTGCTCGACCGAGAGTAATCATTCATTATTAGCTTATTATCCGGGGGGAAAAAGCCTTGTTTGAGTACAGCGATACACATGACTCAAGTTATGATATGTTCGGCAATTATGATATGCAGGACATGGATGAGGACAATTTTGACGACCAGTTCACTGAAGACGCCCTTTTCTACGACGACGATGGAAATGATGACGATCTAGAAGAGGACGACGAGGAGTACGATCTGGACGATATGTCCGCCAGCGACACGGTCGGCCTGTACCTTAAAGAAATGGCTCGAGTCCCGCTGCTCAATACCGAGGAAGAAATTGATCTGGCGATGCGCCTGGAAGCCGGGCTCGCCGCCGAGAAAAAGCTCCGCAAAACCCCCGATAGCAAGCGTGCGCTGGAGTGGAAACTGCTGGCGCAGGATGGGCGAAACGCCCGCGAACACCTGATTAAAGCCAATACCCGGCTGGTGGTTTCCATCGCCAAAAAGTATATGTCCCGTGGCGTGCCTTTTCTTGATCTCATTCAGGAGGGCAACCTGGGGCTGATGAAAGCGGTCGAGAAATTTGATTATCGCCGTGGATTCCGTTTCAGCACCTACGCGACATGGTGGATCCGGCAGACGATTACCCGCGCGATTGCCGACCAGGGCCGCACGATCCGCGTACCAGTTCACATGAGCGACCGTATCCGCCGCCTGTATCGCGTGGCGCGCCAGCTTGAACAGGAATATGGCCGCAAACCCACTGCCGAAGAGATCGCCAGCGAGATGGACATGGAACCGCGCAAAGTCCAGTGGATGCTGCGTGTCTCCTGGCAGCCGCTGAGCCTGGAACACCCGGTTGGTGAGGATGAGGACAGCGAACTGGGCAACTTTATCGAGAATGACCTGCTGCCTTCGCCTGCTCAGAGCGCCGAAGAAAATCTCATTCGCGCCAAGATCGAGGAAGTGCTTTCCACGCTGACTCCGCGCGAAGCGCGCATTCTGCGACTGCGTTTTGGGCTGCAAAATGGCCGCAGCTACACGCTGGAAGAGGTCGGACAGAAATTCGGCCTCACCCGTGAGCGCATCCGTCAGATTGAAGGACGGGCCCTGCGCCGCCTGCGGCATCCACGCCGCAGCCGCCATTTGCGTGATTACTTAAGCTAGATTACAATTTCATTTCTTTGGGATTTATAACGCTGCCCCGGCAGCGTTTTTTCTTGTCTGCAGAGATCGATTCATGATGCGATTCGTCCTTCTTTCCCTGGGTATTTTGCTGCTTGCCGCCTGTGCGCCTGGTGCAGTTTCCACACCAACCATGACGGTCAACACACCGGTACCCGTGACCACCGCACCACGC
>JAIOHN010000563.1 GCA_019912985.1 Anaerolineae bacterium
GGACAGATTATCCTGGCGACGGGCCTGGGCATGGCGATGAGTCCGGCCACCAACTCCATCATGGGATCGGTTCCGGTCAACAAGGCAGGCATCGGCTCGGCAATGAATGATACCACCCGTCAGTTGGGTGGTGCGTTGGGCGTTGCCGTGCTCGGCACGATCCTGAACAGCACTTATCTCCGCGACATTCAGGGGCTGCTCGGCACGCTGTCGCCCGTTGCCCCACAAGCGGCTCTGGATGCCATCAGTTCCAGCATTCAGGGAGCGCACGCTGTAGCGACTAACACGCAAGTGCCAATCCCGGCGGCCATCGCGCAGAACATTATCGATACAGCCAACAATGCTTTTGTCGTCGGGATGAGCGAGGCGCTGTTAATCGGCGGCCTGATCATGCTGGTCGCGGCGGGTCTTACGCTGCTGATTCTGCCCGCACAGGTGCGGCGCTCGACTCTGGATGCTCCTGCTGAGACATCTGAAACCTTAGATCATGCCACCCACGAACCTGTCGAGTCGTTAGACCAGCGGCTGGCGTCCCAAAGTGCAGACTGAATCAGGCATTTCTGTACCGGTTCAATCACAGCCTACATTAATCAGGGCATCCGCAAGGGTGCCCTTTTTTGTGGGTTTGACACGATAAACGACAACGAGAATCACACAACCTGTCAGCCCGATTTCGTCAGTCGGTACCAGCCTGAGGGGAAGCCGTTCGTCGTATCCTCACTGAGGACCTGCCACGTTAATTCAAAGTCCGCCGAGGAGATGCGTTGCACGTCTTCTGATGTCCAACCAAAATCACGTTCCGCAGAGGGTTGATGGGCATACAGCATCCATATACCGCCTGGTCGCATAAGGGACGCTACCTCATGTGCATATTGCACCGCCTGATCTGCTGGAACGCCATGCCCGCAGCCAATATCAACAACCAGATCGTAAGGCACTCGTAAATCAGGGATGTCACGGAGCTTAGTGACATCGTGGCAGTACACAGCAAACATCGAAGCCGGGAAATCTGCAAGTTTCGCCCGTGCTTGTTCGACAGCCTGCGGTACGAAGTCCACACCATCAGCCTGCCAGCCATGTTCCAGCAGATAGCGAAGATTGGTGCCCGTACCACAGCCCAGGTCCAGCGCTTGGCCAGGGGCCAGCTCCTGAATGATGCTCACAATTTCTGGCGGCGTAATCCCAGTATCCCAGGGAGTATCCTGCGCATCATAGCGTTGGACGAACATATCGAGTCGATCACTTGTCATGCTGCATATTCTCTCTATTTGGTGAGGATGGCCGACATTCACGACAAATCTACGGCCCACTAACCAATGCGAGCCGAGTATATCGCATTATGCTGCCACCAGGCGCGCAGCTTTTTCGCCCGCCGTTGAGCTGAACCGGATAGGCGCACACCTAAGACAGTATAGGCACCCAGATCCGCATCATAGGTCAGACATGGCTCGCTCTGCCCCGATTCGGGTCGAGGTTATTAAACCGTAAACGGATGAGAGAGACAGCCTCAATCCTCAATCTTCTGGACTCGGCCCACCTGACCATCGACAAGCCGCACCTTGATACCGTGCGGGTGTGTTGGCGATTTGGTCAGAATATCTTTGACGATTCCCCGTGTAAGCTTTCCTGTGCGCTGATCCTGCTTCAATACAATCGATACGGCCATACCGGGTTTAATGTCTTTGCGGGTGCGCCCATCCGTCATGTGATTTCGCTTTCTGTTGGAATAATTTGCTGATTTTATCAGACAGATCTGTACAGCGGAAACTGTGAGCAACAGTTTAATTAGCAGGACACCGCTGCAATTTTGACCAAATTATCTCGCTCAGGCCGCAGGCATCAGCCCAACAAACTTGAGGATTTTCAGGTAATTTTTCGATGTTGGCCTGATACATGATTTGGTTTTCACCGTTCAAGAGGGTAAAAAGAACAGCGGTAAAGCGATCTCAACAGATGGAAAAGACGGAAAAGGATGAACAACACCACGATGTATGATGCGGTGGTTGTCGGCGCGGGACCCAATGGCCTTGCCGCCGCGATTACGCTTGCTCGCGCAGGCTGTTCTGTGCTGTTGGTGGAAGCCAAAGACACCGTAGGCGGCGGCACGCGATCAGCCGAGCTGACGCTGCCCGGCTACATCCATGATGTGTGTGCAGCAA
>JAIOHN010000564.1 GCA_019912985.1 Anaerolineae bacterium
CTTCAGCACACTGCAACCGCACATTCACTACAGTGCGAAGGCCAACGCCAGCCTCGCCGTGCTGAAAGCACTGATTGATGCAGGTGCAGGGATTGATGCCGTCAGTGCTGGGGAGATTCACAAAGCGCTAGCCGCCGGGGCATCCCCACAAAATATCGTCTTTGCAGGGGTCGGCAAAACCCGCGATGAACTGCTTTACGCACTGCAAGCGGGTGTCGGTTGGTTTAATGTCGAAAATGTAGGTGAATGCGTTATGCTCGACCAGCTCGCCGCCGAGCTGAATCACCCGCCCGTGCGGGTGGCCCTGCGTTTGAATCCGCAGGTGACGGCGGACACGCACCCCTATATCGCTACAGGACATGGCGGCGCGAAATTCGGTCTCACGGCGGATACCGTCGCCCGTGTTTTAGCGCACCAGGATGAGTATCCCCGCCTGGATTTTGCTGGCATTCATCTCCACATTGGCAGTCAGCTTCACGACACGGCGGCCACCGCACAGGCCGTCAAAGCCGCGCTGGAACTGATAAAGCCCTATCCGCAAATCCGCACCGTCAACATCGGCGGCGGACTCCCGGTCGCTTATCACGCTGATGAGCGCGCGCCCGAATTTTCCGCCTTTGCAAGCACGCTTGAACCACTGCTAAAAGATTACACAGTTCTGCTGGAACCAGGGCGCTCCATTATCGCAGACGCCGGTATCCTGGTCACAACCATTACCTATGTCAAGCAGCAGGCCGGGCAGGTTTTTTACATCACCGATGCCAGCATGGCCGAACTCATTCGCCCTGCACTCTATCAGGCGCAACACGCAATTATCCCGCTAGACAACCCTCAAGACACCAATGTATCCACACAACCGGTACAGGTGGTCGGGCCAGTCTGCGAAACTGCTGATGTCCTGGGGCGTGATGTCCTGTTGCCGCAAATGCAGCCTGGGGATAACCTGGCACTGCTCACGGCTGGCGCTTATGGAATGGTGATGGCGAGTAATTACAACGCGCGTTTGCGCCCACCGGAAGTGGTCATCGAGCCAGATGGTGTCTCGTGGCGCGTGACTCGCCAGCGTGAAACCTGGGATAATCTGCTGCAACTGGAAACGATCTGAATGATGTGAAAAGTGGGTTGAGAATCAAAAAAACCCACTTTCGTGGGTTTAACCTGTGGTGATACTTGGACTTGAACCAAGGACCTACGCATTATGAGTGCGTCGCTCTAACCAGCTGAGCTATATCACCACAAAACAAAATAGCGGGGGCAGGATTCGAACCTACGACCTCCGGGTTATGAGCCCGACGAGCTACCTCTGCTCTACCCCGCAACGTGGGAAACATAATAGCATCGCGACTCATGCCCGTCAAGGCTCAGATCGTTAGAACTCTATAAATGCACTCGCATTCTATAACCCCCATAAATTAGGTGTGACATTTCGCCTCCCAAGTGCATTGAATATATAAAGCAAAGGAGGCACGCGATGGCTTCAGTCCAGGGTACAGTCCACAACACACGCCTGGAGCAAGAAGGCTCCCAGGTTGTCCTCCGCTTTGTTCTGCAAAGCGCCAATAACATACGCATCCCTGTTGAAATGCGAGGGCGTAAAGTCTCTGGCCTGCTTGATGCGGGTGACCGTGTAGAAGTCAATGTGCGTGGACGCCGTATCCGCGACCGCGATGGCATCGCCCGCCCGCAGCTCGTGCGCAATCTAACGACTGAATCGGTCGTGCGCACCCAGCGCCACAGACGCATTGTTCAGCTATTTCGCTCAACGCTTGGATTTCTATTCAGTAGCGGCGTATCAATCGGTTCAGGTGTGCTCGTGACCCTCATTACTGACTCATTGATGATGAGACCACGTATTGCCACATTTGCCCGAAGTGCTCCACCTGCATCTTCTGCATCCAGTATGCTACTCAGTGTTCCTGTTCTTCTCGGCATCGGGGTCGGCATCGTGCTTTTCTTTCTGATTTATTTGCGCCCACATCTGTTTGGGAGAACAAATTAGCCAGATTAGGGCATGAATTCACCCGCAGAATGCGCTATAATAGCCAGTTCCTCTCGAACTGACGTTCTGCTAAGGAGATGTCATGCCCCCATTTGAGTTAGTCTCCGAGTTTCAACCAACAGGTGACCAACCACAGGCAATTATCGAGCTGGTTGACGGCCTTGATAAAGGGCTTGAGCACCAGACCCTGCTCGGTGCGACCGGCACCGGCAAGACCTTTTCTATTGCGAATGTCATCCAGCGTGTTCAGCGTCCAACCCTTGTCATGGCGCATAACAAGACGCTCGCTGCTCAGCTTTTTGCGGAGTTCAAAGAGCTGTTTCCGCGCAACGCCGTCGAATATTTTGTCAGCTACTACGACTACTACCAGCCAGAAGCTTACGTCCCCCGGCATGACCTCTATATCGAGAAGCAGACCGAGATCAACGAGCATATTGACCGTCTGCGTCTGTCCGCGACCGCCTCACTAAACTACCGTCGAGATGTGATCGTCGTTGCTTCGGTATCATGCATCTATGGCATTGGCGACCCCAACGCCTGGAGCAAATCGGTGGTGGAACTCAATGTTGGTGACACCATGCGCCGCGATACGATCCTACGTAAACTGGTTGCCATCCAATACAGTCGCAATGATATGGATTTGCGGCGTGGTACTTTCCGCGCACGCGGGGACACCCTTGAAATCGTCCCGGCTTATGCAGAAATGGCTTATCGTATCGCCCTCTTTGGTGACGAAATTGAGCGCATTTCGGAGTTTGACCCACTGACGGGTGAAATCCTGACCGAGCATTCGTCGCTCATTATCTACCCGGCGCGCCAGTTCGTTACCGATGAAGAAAAGACCCGGAAAGCCCTCACCGATATTGAAAAAGAGCTGGAGGAACAGCTTCAACTCCTCAAAGCACAGGGCAAACTGGTTGAAGCGCAGCGGTTGGAGCAGCGCGTCAATTATGACCTGGAGATGATCCGCGAAGTGGGTTACACCAGCGGCATCGAAAATTATTCACGCCATCTTGACCAGCGCCCGGCGGGCAGCCCGCCATTCACACTCATCGACTACTTCCCCGATGACTACCTGCTGGTGATTGATGAAAGCCACATGACGATCCCACAGATTCGCGGCATGTACAATGGTGATCGCGCTCGCAAGGTCACCCTCATCGATTACGGCTTCCGCCTACCCAGCGCTTTCGATAACCGTCCGCTGAAGTTCGAGGAATTCGAGCAGCGCATGGGACAGACGATCTACACCAGTGCTACCCCTGGCCCCTACGAGCGTGAGATCAGCCAGGCGGTGGTACAGCAGATTATCCGTCCCACGGGCATCCTCGATCCTCAAGTCGATGTGCGGCCCGTCGAAGGCCAGATCGAAGACCTGCTGCAAGAGATCAGCCGCCGGGTCAAGAAAGGTCAGCGCGCACTGGTAACCACACTCACCCAACGAATGGCCGAAGACCTGTCCGAGTATCTGATCGAGATGGGAATTCGTGCTCAATATCTCCACGCAGAGATTGAAACGATTGAACGTGTCGAGATTCTGCGCGATCTGCGCATGGGTGTATATGATGTGCTCGTCGGCATCAACCTTTTGCGTGAGGGAATTGACCTGCCGGAAGTTTCGATGGTCGCAATTCTGGATGCAGATAAAGAGGGATTTCTGCGTTCAGAACAGGCGCTTATTCAGAACATCGGTCGTGCCGCCCGTCACATCGAAGGCAGTGTCATCCTTTATGCCAACACTATGACAGAC
>JAIOHN010000565.1 GCA_019912985.1 Anaerolineae bacterium
AACGGCCCAAGCAGCCCTTCAGCACGCCTATCATGAACTGGTTCGAGGGGGATTTGTCAGGTCGCATTCAGGAAACCCTGCGCGATCCTGGCGCGGGCATTCGCAAGCTGTTTGATCCGCAGGCGCTGGATCGGCTGCTCGAATCGCATTTCAGCGGACATTCCCGCCATACCGAGGTCATCTTCCGCTTGCTGACCCTGGAGCTGTGGCAGCAGCGTTTTCTGGCAGCGGCATAGTAGAAGGAGGGCATGATCTTTTTCTCCTACTCGCCATCTTACTGACAAACGCGACGAAGCACATTACAATTTGTTCGATACAGATGTGCCACGGAGGAAAAGAGGTCTCTTATGCTGCGATGGGCTGGTTGGGCATTGATTGCGATGTTATTTGTGTTTTTGTGTGGTTTGCTGGCGGCAGCACCAATGTCCACTTTTTTGCAGAATAATGTGCTGCAATTTTTCACGGTGCGTGAAGGGACGGACGCGCAGCGATCGATTCAGCAGTTATTCGGGGTCAATCTCCCGGCGAACGCGACCAATTTTCATTACGCCAATCTGGGCGATCAGGGTTATTGGATCCAGTTCAGCATGAACCCGCAGAGCCTGAACGGGGCCTTTCGCGGGTCACCCTTCCTCACCTGCGTCTTTCCACTGGTGGATAACTACCGCCCGACATTCGATTTTTATCGCATGTTGAACGGCACCCGCCAGAATCAGGCGTCATGGTGGCAGCCGCGCTCGGCGAATAGTTACACTGGCGGGGAATGCACGGGGAGCGATTACAAAATCTTCCGCATGTTCGCGGATACTGGCAACCCCGGCCAGTGGACCTTCTCAATGGAAGTGGTGCGCACCTAAGCGCCCGGTGCTGCGCCTTCTGGTACAGTCAGCGGCGTGAACGGATCAAGCCACAGCGGGGGATAATTCCAGAAGGGTGCGTTAAAGTAGAAATCCATAATGCGGCGCGTGATCGGTGCGGCGACCTGTGAGCCTTCCAGTCCGGCCTGTTCCACCAGCACCGCGACCGCGATCTGTGGGTCTTCAGCGGGAGCGAAGGCGATAAACCACGCATTGGAGTAGCGCCCGGTTTGCGCGGTGCCGGTCTTGCCACATACCCAGTAGGGCGTGTCTTCAAACGGCCAGACCGCTGTTCCCAGGAATTCGTCCTGTGTCACCTGGCACATGCCATCGTAGATCGTTTTCATCGTCTGGTCGCTAAAATTCATCTCGCCGACCACTTCCGGTTCGAACTCCTGCGTTAGTGGCATCCCATCCATGCCGCCCACACGCTGCACCAGATACGGCTTGTAAAGCTTGCCGCCGTTGGCGATTCCAGCGACCATCCGCACCATCTGCATCAGCGTAACCTGGATGTCACCCTGGCCGATAGCCTCGTTGATGGCCTCGGACGGGTTAGCCGGAACAGGCAGATTGCCATCCGCTTCCGTGCCGTAGTAGTCGATGCCGGTGGGGCTGCCAAAGCCCATGCGCCGCGCATAATCGTCGAGGGTGCCGGGTTCGCGCAGGTTAAAAAGCTGCGCGCCCATCTGCCAGAAGAAGGGATTGCAGGAGGTGGTCAGCGCCTGCTGCATGTTAATATCGCCAGCCGGTTCTAACTCGTCGGTGAAGCGCCAGTCTTTGCGCTCATAACCGACCGTATCGCCATACGGCGTGCCATCCCAGGTGAGTGTGCAGGGAAAGATCTGGTCAGGCCCCCAGATACCTTCCTCAGAGGTGGCCGCCAGTGTGATGACCTTGAAGACCGAACCCGGCGTGTATTCACCCTGCAAAGCACGGTTGAAAATCGGCCTGCGTGAGTCACCACCGAAAATCTCCGCGATGCGATCACTGGCCGGGATTAGCCCGCAGCATTCGGTATCCGGGTTAAAGATGTCCGGCTCGTACAGTGGATAACTGGACATCGCCAGAATCGCGCCGCTGTGAATATCCATCACGATTGCGGCACCGCCCGGCGCGACATCCGGGCTGCCCCAACTGTCTCCGGCGAAGTTAAAGGCATCTGCCAGCGCCTGTGCGACCGCCAGTTGTAGATCGCGATCAATCGTCAGCATCACCGGCTGCGAGGGTGAGCCAGTGGTCGAACCCAGTTCGCGGATCACCGTGCCGCTCGAATCTGTGATGCGCAGCAGGCTTTCCGCCTGACCGCTTAACACGTCTTCAAATGCCAGCTCAATGCCTAAACGACCGATCAGGTCGCCCGGTTGGTAGCCGCGATCAAGCCAGCTTTGGATGTCGTCCGCTGGCAGTTGGCCCACGTAGCCAGTCACATGCGAGACCGCATTACCCCGGTAATAATGCCGCGTCTGGCGTTCACTGGTGCGCACCGTGCCGCAGACATCAATCAGGTCCTGCTGGCGGCTGTTGTAGACATCCACATCCATGTCGCCCACGTAAAACACCGCGTCAGGCAGGAAGCGGCCAAACAGCGTCACCATTTCCGAGCGCTGGCGGCGCAGCAGGGTCGAGATCAGGTCGATGCAGCCTGCTTCATCAAACATGGTCTGGCGCTGGAGATAGATCGCGGCGACGGTGCCGTTCTCTTCCACCACCGGGTCGCCCTGGCGATCATAGATGTTGGCCCGCGTATCGCGCTGGCCCACCGAGCGCAGCTGCGTGCCAGCAGCGATTCCGTCAAAAATATCCATTGTGGACCAGGCCACCCGCCAGCCATCGGAAGTTTGCACCAGCCGCATCACACGCTGTGGGTCAACAATCGGGCTGTAGATAGCGCTTGAGAGGGTCAAATCATAAGTCACGGCGGTGGTTTGGCCCTGCGGCTTGACCTCAGTAATCTCGTAGGTGAGATCGGTCATGCCGGTTGCCGAATCAACCGTGGTGTAATTGGTTTCAAAAACGGGAAAGCTGTAAAGTTCCTGACTTTGGGTGCTGATGAGATTGTACATCTCCTGGTAGTTCTTGCCCTTCCAGGAATCCAGAAACCGCGTCACCACCCCTTCCGGGGAACCCTGTGCCTGGACACTACTGCCCAAAAGCAGGCACAAACTCCATACAATAAACAGCTTCCTGAACATAACAACTCACATAACTTTCCAATCTGCCAGGCACAACTATAGCAGTCTGCCAGTGCAGCGTCTATAGACGATCACCCTACGCTGGCGTGAATCAAAAAGGGCGATTCCGACCATTGGAATCGCCCTTTGATGGCAGTAGTGATGGGTTAACGACGCAAGCGGTCCCCGTAAAGCAGATACACACCGACCGCGATCAGGATAAACGGCCAGATGCTGCCCCAGGCGATGCTCAGATTGACCAGTGCCAGCAGGCCCACAATCGCGACCACCACCGCGCCGACAAATTTGCTGCTGCGGGTGTCGATGTGACCATCGTCAAAATATTCGGATGCCAGCAGTGCGATAGCGATGACGAACATGATGTACGGCCAGATGTCGAGATTCAGCAGGAACAGCAGGCCCAGCCCGATTAAGAATACCGCCGTCGATGTTTGTGATGCACGTTGCCTTCCAACAGACATGACTTCCCCCTATAGTTAGATCGTATCGACGATATTATCGTCATTTTTCGATTTATCATCATTTTTGCGCTTGGGTTTTTCGCTAAAGTCTTCGTCGGCTTCGCGGTGATTAAACCAGGAATAACCGAAGAGCATACTCAACCCAACCAGAATCAGGATCAGTTCCCATCGGAAGCCGAACCAGAATAGCAGCCCCAGGCCGATCATCCAGACGCCGCCAGGGACATTGTACCAACTCTGCCCTTCAGCCACGCCGCGTGCGATCGTGCTGGCCCCTATCACGAATAAAATCCCCGGCCACCAGGCCCCGGTCATAAACAGTACCGCCAGCCCGATTAAGAACACGCCGCCGGATATCTGGTCACTGCGCCCCTTGCTGATCATCTTGATTCCTCTTGCTTATTTTCTTGGTGATGTTGTTACACTATACGCATTCATCCGGTGAAAGTTGCAGTGGGAGCGATCATGCATCTCTTTTACAACGGCACGATTCACAGCATCGACCAGGCGCTGCCACATCCACAGGCGCTGCTGACCGGCGATGATGGGCGTATCCTGGCGTTCGGCTCACTGGCCGAGGTCGAAGCAGCCGCGAAAAACGGCACACTTCGCACGGATTTGGGGGGGCGCACGCTCATTCCCGGCCTCAATGATGCCCATGTCCATATCTGGAAAATGGGGCTGCTGCTGACCACGCAGGTTGATGCACGCCGGGCGTTGGCTCCGGACATCCCGGCGATTGTGGATCGTTTCCGCCAGCGCGCGCAGACGCTTCCCGCCGGAACATGGATCACCGGACGCGGCTACAACGAGGCCGAACTGCCTGAAGGCCGCCATCTCAACCGCACCGACCTCGACGCCGCCAGCCAGGAGCACCCGATTGCGCTCACCCGCACCTGCGGCCACATGATCGTCGCCAACAGCAAAGCATTAGCACTGGCCGGAATCACCGCCGAGACAGCCAACCCGCCTGGGGGCGTCATCGTGCGCGATGCCGATGGGCAACCGACTGGCCTGCTGCAAGAAACGGCGATGGGCCTGCTCAACCGGGCGCTGCCAGAAGTATCGGACGAGGAGATGGCGAATGCCATCCGGGCTGCGAACCAGCATCAGCTGACGCTGGGCATTACCAGCGCGACCGATCCGCTGCTCACGCCGTCGATCCTGCGCGTGTATCGCCAGCTTGAAGCTGATGGTGAGCTAGCCGTGCGGGTCAATGGCCTGCCCATTCGCCGCCCCGATGGTGGGACGGAAACGCTGCCGCTGCCGGAGCGCTTCGAAAGCGATTTCTTGCGCATCGATGGCGTTAAATTCTTTGCGGATGGCGGCCTCAGCGGCGCGACCGCTGCTCTCAGCCAGCCCTATAAGCTCACAGGTGGACAGGGGGTGCTGCGCTTTGAAACCGAGGAATTGATTGATCTGATGTGGGAGGCGCATAATCACGGGTTCCGCATCGCCACCCACGCCATTGGCGATGTCGCGCTCGATCAGGTGATTGGTGCCTATGAAACCCTCTACCGGCGCACACCCGGCCCGCGCCATCGTATCGAGCATCTCGGCCTGCCGAGCGCCGAACACCTCCGCCGCTGCCAGATTTACCACATCATGGCGGTGCCGCAGACCGTCTTTTTGCCCGCGCTGGGGGCCAGCTTCCGCCGTTATCTGCCCGATGAATACCTCCCGCGCTGCTACCCGGTGCGCGCCATGCTTGATGCTGGCCTGACCGTCGCGCTCAGTTCGGATGCGCCAGTCGTGCCGAATGACAGTCCGCTGTTAGGGATGAAGGCCGCTGTGGATCGCAAAGACCATCACGGCGACCCGATTGCGCCCGAAGAGGCGATCAGTGCTGCCGAAGCACTGTATGCCTATACCATGGGCGGGGCCATCGCCAGCGGTGATGCAGCCAATCGCGGCAGCCTGACCCCCGGCAAATGGGCCGACCTGACCATCCTCAGCGATGACCCGTTGGCGGTCGAGCCGGATGCGCTGCTTGATATTCGCGTGGAGCAGACCTATGTCGGCGGCAAACTGGTCCACGAAGCATAGGCGATTACGTTATTTTTCTGCGCCTGCCTGAAAATTCCGTGAGTGAGTATTGACAGGTTCACAGGTTGTGCTATTCTTGGAATGAACGTTCATTCCAAAACGGATCGTTGCCAGTGATAACCAACAAACGCGATCAAATTCTCATCGCGACCCGCGACCTGATTTTTGAGCAGGGGCTGCAATCCATCTCGATGGCGCAGATCGCCCAGCGCGCAGAAGTCGGCATGGGGACCATCTACAACTACTTTGCCAGCAAGGAAGAACTCGTCTTCCATCTCTACGACGCGATCAAAGCAGCCATGAGTGCTTATGTGCTCGAAGGGTATGACGAGAGCCAGCCAGTGATGGCACGTTTCCTGCACCTGCTGACCAGCGTCGCCGTCTATGGGATGCAGCACCCGCGTGAATTCCGGCTTATAGAACAGCTTGCATCAGTGCCATTTGTGCAGGAAATGGCGGACCCCAATGCCTACGCGTTGACGGCGATGATGAATCAGTTATTCACCGAGGCGCAGAGTCAGCACCTGCTCAAAGATTTGCCCCCGGCTGTGATCACGCTGCTGATCTCCGGTGCGCTCAATGCACTGGTGGAGGCTCATGCTACCCAGCAGGTCAAGCTGACGGACACACTTATCGAGCAGACGGTAGCCGCCTGCTGGGACGCGATCAAGCGGTAAAATTTTTTACCTGGTTTTTGGAGCGAACGTTCATTCCATAAGTAGAGAGGTGAATCTGATGGCACAACAATGGACTGAACACGATATACCCGACCAAACCGGAAGCGTAGCCATTGTCACCGGGGCGAACAGTGGCATTGGTTGGGATACAGCGCGGGCGCTGGCACAAAAGGGCGCTACAGTAATCATGGCCTGCCGCAGTATGAAGAAAGCCGATATGGCGGCGGATAAGATCAGGACTCTCAATCCATCCGGCAGCGTGACCATCATGGCGCTGGATTTAGGCGATCTCGATTCCGTGCGCTCATTCGCTGCGGCATTTCGCGCCCAATATGACCGGCTCGACCTGCTGATCAATAACGCCGGGGTGATGATCCCGCCCTATGGCAAAACCGTTCAAGGCTTTGAGCAGCAGTTCGGGGTCAATCATCTGGGCCACTTTGCTCTCACAGGGCTGCTGCTGGATATGCTCAACGCCACACCCGGTGCGCGTGTCGTGACAGTCAGCAGTGGCGCACATCAGTTCGGTGTGATTAATTTTGAGGATCTGAATTGGGAAAAGGGGTATCCAGCACAGCGCGCTTACGGGCAAAGCAAACTGGCAAACCTGTTGTTTACCTATGAACTGCAGCGCAAACTCAACGCAGCGGGACAGGGTACGCTGGCGGTGGCCTCGCATCCTGGCTGGACCGCAACCAATTTGCAGCAGCATTCCGGACTGTTTGAGGTCTTGAATCCCTTATTCGCCCAAACCACGGATATGGGTGCACTGCCAACCCTCTACGCCGCGACAGCCCAGGATGTCCACGGTGGGGAGTATTTTGGCCCCGGCGGTTTTATGGAAATGCGAGGCTACCCCAAAAAGGTGAACTCGAACGCGCGCTCCCACGATGAAGCGGTTGCGCGGCGGCTGTGGCAGGTATCCGAAGATTTGACCCAGGTCACTTTTATGCTGGAACCCGCCATGGTGGGGTAATCTGAGCGAGGCACGGCAGACTATTGGAAACACTGCCGTGCCTCTATGTGTCCAAAACGAAGCCACCTCATATATGAGACGTCACCTCATCCACGGTTGATGATTGCTTGTATCCTTTCTGTTTTTAGCAGTCATACTCAGTGATTGCTAAATAACCATCTAAAAATTACGGCTCTTCCCACTCAGAATTAGCACTCATCCTATAAGAGTGCTAAAATGCGAGATATGCTCTGGGCCAGAGTGACAATCGTATACCCATCCAGGAGGACCGGCTCATGCACTGGACCGGATTATGGCGTCATGCCGATTTTATGAAACTCTGGCTCGGACAAACGATTTCGCTCTTTGGCACACAGGTCAAATTCCTGGCGCTGCCGCTCACGGCTATTCTCATTCTGGATGCAACGCCCGGACAGATGGGCTTGCTCTCCGCGATCGAGTCGCTCCCCGCGATTTTCTTCGGTTTATTCGTCGGCGTGTGGGTGGATCGCCGCCGCCGCCGCCCGATCCTGATCGCGGCGGATGTGGGCCGGATGTTCCTCGTACTGGCGATTCCGGTCGCAGCACTGCTGGGTGTTCTGCGCATCGAAATCCTGTATCTGAGTGCGTTCGGGACTGGTGCGTTGGGGCTGCTGTTCGGCATTGCCTATCAATCTTATCTGCCCACCCTGATTGCTCATCGCCAGATTGTCGAAGGCAACAGCAAGCTGGAGCTCAGCCGGTCAGGCGCTGAAATCGTTGGCCCCGGGTTGGCGGGATTCCTGACTCAGTGGTTCTCAGCGCCGGTTGCGCTGGTCGCTGATGCGCTGTCATTTGGTGTGTCGGCGGTCTCGCTGATCCTGATTCGCACACCGGAACCTGCCCCAACCGCTCACGAAAAACGCGACCCGATGTTACGCGCCGCGCTGGATGGCCTCAAAGTGGTATGGGGCGATCCGACATTGCGGGCATTGTTAGGCTGCGCCAGCACGATCAATGTATTCAACACACTGCTGGAGACCGTCTTTCTGCTGTACATGACCGATAAGCTGGGACTTGAGGCAGGTGTAATTGGCCTGATTTTCGCCAGCGGCAGCATCGGATTCATGGCCGGGGCGCTGGTTGCGGAACGGGTCACACGCCGAATCGGGTTGGGTCCAACGATTATCCTGGGCGTTCTGATCACGGCGGGGAGCGATTTTGTGCTGCCGCTGGTGCAGGGTCCCGTGGTGTTCATCATGCTCCTGCTGATTGGCGCGCAGCTCTGCTTCGGTCTGGGGCTGACGCTGTACAACGTCGGGCAGGCCAGTCTGCGGCAGAGCATCACGCCCAATCACCTGCGGGGCCGGATGAACGCGACGTTTACGGTGACAGCCGCTGTTCTCGCGCCGGTCGCGGCACTGCTGGGTGGCGCGCTGGGGGAGACCATCGGCTTACAGGCGACTCTGCTGGTGGCAGCAAGCGGCGAAGTGCTGGCGGTGCTGTGGCTGGTGTTCTCCACCGTCCGCACGCAGCGCGAACAACCCGAAGCACTGGATTAAAATAGTTTCCCATTTATCAGTTGAATGATCTGCATTTTGAAAGGGGATCGAGTGGCAGGTATCCGAAGATCTACTTATATGCTGGAAACCTGCCACGGTGGGGTAATCTGAGCGGGGCACGGCAGACTATTGGAAACACTGCCGTGCCTCATGACGTTGACTTAAGGTTCTGTCGTCCCCCAGAAATGGACCGTATGGGCATCATCCACCGAAATCAGGACACGGCCATCTGCGCTGAACGCGACACTACCGACAGTCGAACCCGCAGCAGGAAGCTGCGCCACTGCCGTGCGCCCGGCCACATCCCACAGCCGAATGCTGAAGTCAGGTGAAGCGCTGGCAGGATCGCCCCCTGCCGAAGCCAGCAGTGTCCCATCCGGGCTGAATGCCAGCGTGACGATGGACGCGCCACCTGCTTGCAAGGTGTCAATTTGTGCGCGACTGGCGATATCCCATAGGATAATCATACCGTCCAGGCTGGCCGAGACTAACAATGTCCCATCCGGGCTGAACGCCACAGCCCGAACCGGGGCGCTGTGACCTTCAAGGACGGCCACCGGTTCGCCAGTTGCCGTATTCCACAGACGCACGCTGTTATCTTCCGCGTTGATTGTGCCGCTGCCAGAAGCCAGCAGTGTCCCATCCGGGCTGAAATCGAGCGCGTTCACGCGGGCGGTATGCCCCCCCAGCGCCTGCACCTGCTGCACCTCAGCCACACTCCACACCAGAATAGCGTTGTTGCGGTCAATATCGGCCAGCGTATTGGCAACTGTGCCGACCGAGGCAATGAGTGAGCCATCCGGGTTGTAAGCGACCGCGCTGGTCTCCGCCTGATGTCCTTGCAGGAAGGTCACTTCCAGCAGGCCATTGGCGCGGCTCAAATCCCAGACGCGAATATCTCCCTGCACATCCCCAAGCAGAATCTGCGCGGCGTTCGCGGGCGAGAAATCGGCAGAAATCAACTGGGTCGGTGTATCGGGTGCAGTGCGGTAGAGTGTGGGGCGCAGCTCGGCGGACTGGTTGAGGTCGAAGTACCACAGGCCATCCGTGCCCACACCGCCCAACACAGCCACGCTGTTTTCAAGCGGCGATGCGGCTAATTCTGCGATCACGTTGGCTTCTACACGGGAAATTTCGCTAATCGTGGTGGTGTTGACGACGGAGATCGGCACAAGGTCAGCCGGTAAGGCGCGACCGGGAACCGGTTCAATCCAGTAAGCACCGGCTTCGCCTTCCGCCACCCATCCGATTGTGCCGTCATAATTCACCTGCCACCACAACAGACCGTTAGCGCACTGCGGCCCGTTGTCGATGTGAAACACGGCGCTCGGCGGGATTTGCGCCACGGAGATAGACGCGAGTCCTGGTTGTTCGTGCAAATCTCTCAGCGGGGTGCCAGTGGCGACCTGCGCCTGGATGTCGATGGTCATACGGGTTGGCTGGTAAACGACACCCTCTTCAGGATTGGGGCAGAGTGTGAAGGGATCGACGTAATTTGGGTCGACGGTGGGTGTGGGGTCAAGCACATCGCTGATCTCGCTCTCGCTGCACAGGCGCACGATGCTGCGGTCGGCAGAAACGTGATATTCGTAGCGGATGCCCTCGAGTTCAAATGTAAAGATATAACCCGGCGTCACCACCTGGGCATAGGATTGGCCTTCCTGCGGGCAGCCCAGGCTGGCATCACCAAAATCTTCCTGCGCCCAGCGCCAGTCAAGATCATCCAATGTCAGGGTGCGGCCTACACGCTGACTGAGCTGCTCCAGCGCCGCGTTGATCTGATCGGGCGCGCCCTGGGCAGCGACCCAGGCGGAGGGCAGGGCCAGCAGCACCAATAACCCTAACAATCGCAAACATTTACTCATGGTTGTGGGTGTCCTTTCTCAAACAGGCACTGTGTAAATTCAGCGCCAACAGGTTATCCAATTGTCACAAAGTAGTGTATCCCATCAATGTACTGGTTTTTGAGTGTAATCACCAGTGTCTTCAGCCGACGCCGCGCCACTGATAAACCGCCGCCGGGCCGTGAAAGGTGATGTGCTCGAAGCGGGCGACCAGCTCATAATGCGTGCGCATAAAGTCCACCAGGGGATTGATGTCCGGCTCCCCTTCCGCGATCAGATCAGGAAAGTAGACGATATAAGTCGGTGGCTTTTCCGCCCACTCATCGAGCAGATTCTCGACCACATCCGGCACCGCCAGATACCAGAACCAGCCTTTAATCCATGTGCTGGGTGGCAGCAGCTCACTCAGCGGATGAAGCTGTGGCGTACTGTCTGTTTCCGGCAGGACGAACAGCGTGTCTCCCGGCTGACTTCGCGCCTGTAAATCATCGCTGATGGGGCGAAATTCGTCGTAAGCGGGGATGCCAACGAACGTGCGGGCATAAGCGGCAGCGCCTGTCCACGCCCAGGCCAGCGCCACGAACACCAATAGACCGGCCACCACAGCACGGCCAACTGCATCGACCGGCACACGGCGCAGATAAGCGATCAGCGCCGCAAGCGCCACGCCGGACATCACCGCCAGCAGCGGCAGTTGGCCCATCGCGTGGATTTCGCCAGGGCGTGGGATAAGGGTCATGCTGCCACCCAGGTAGAGTGCGAGAATCAGCCATTTCACACCACGCTCGCGCGAGACAAGCGGTATGCCGCTGACTTCGATGCGCGGCAGCCCGATAAAGACCGGCACCAGCGCATTGGTAAATAACAGTTTGCGCAAAAAGTCACCGCTGAGCGGGTCGTTGACCATCAGGCCGGAGAGGTTAAAGCCCCAGTTCCAGTAGAGATAGGCGGCGAGTGTATCCTGTGCGATCATGGCGGCGACCAGCAGCACAGGCGCGATCAGCACGCCGATCACCCAGGCCGTCAGCTGGCGTGGACGCAGATAAAATACTGCCAGCCACAGACCCACCAGCAGGACCGCACCCCAGGCGTGCTGCTTCAGGATAGTCCCCGCGCCCAACAGCAGCCCCATCAGCAATAGACGCGGCCAGCTGCGTTCGCCGGGCCACAGCCAGATCACGGCCACCAGCAGCAGCACCAACCCGAGCAGGGTGTCGAAATACAGCAGCACATTGCCGTACACCGGCTCCCACCAGAACCAGACCAGCGCCGCCGCGATTCCCGCCAGCGGGGATGCCAGCCGTCGTGCCAGCCAGTAAACCAGCACCGTCACCGCCAGCACCATCACCAGGTTGGCGAGTTGGATCGCCGCCACCGGTTCCAGCGGCAGCATCCGTTGGATAACCGCCCCCACCAGCGAACTCCCCGGCGCGTGCTGCTCGATGAGCGTATCGAACAACGCAAGGCCGTGATTCATCATCCAGGGGATGGCGACCTGCCCGGAGTGGGCCGAGATGGGCAGCCACGCCAGGTGCGTAATCACCTGGATAACCAGCAAAGCGACGATGATGGCGCGGGGATAAATGCGGCTCAAGCTGTGCCTCTCACATTCACGGCTATTCGGGTATGATGGGCTGACGATACACGAAATGGTGAATGCCTGTCAATATGACGCAAGAGACAACCCGTTACGACACCACCCGCGCAGCCTGGGAAGACATCTGGGAGCAGGCGTCGGTCGAGGCTGAATTAAAGAGTGTGCGCTATCCGCGCTCGATGGCGACCATCGAAGCCTACCTGCCCTATCTCTCCAAAGATCGCCTGATTCTGGAAGCAGGCAGCGGCCTGAGCGCGGTCGTGATTACCCTGCGCGAGATGGGCTACCCGGTGGTCGGCATGGATTACGCCCTCAACGCCCTGCAAATCTCGCGGCGCTACGATCCGTCGCTGGCGTTGTTCGGCGGGGATGTTCACCGGCTTCCCTGTGCTGATAATTCAGTCGGCGCTTATCTGTCGTTCGGCGTGTTGGAACATTTCGAGCATGGCATGGAGCCTGCACTGCGCGAGGCTTTCCGCGTGATCGCCCCCGGCGGCACCCTGGTGCTGACCATCCCCTATCCCAATGTCGTCCACCAGTTGATCGCCTGGTGGCGGCGGCGACAGGGGACCAGTGTGCTGAATGATGATGAATTCTACGAAAGCACCTACACCCGTGCGGCACTGGTGGCCGCCGCAGAAAATGTGGGCTTCCGGCTGGAGAAAGCCATACCGACCAGTCATGCCTATACGCTCTGGGGGTTAGGTGGACCGTTCCGGGGCGAGGGCTACTACGAAACCAGCCCATTAGCGATGCGTCTAGGCGCGGTGCTGGAAAAAGTGCTGCCCTGGCCGTTCAATTTCAGCACACTGCTCATCGCCCGCAAGCCCTGAGTCCCCAGAGGAGCAAAATGGTGAATAATCAGAAGGCGCTGTGCTACATCACGCATGGGAATAAGCTGCTGGTGATGATTCACCCCAATGAACCTGAAGCAGGCATCCAGGTACCCGGTGGCTCCATCGAGCCGGGTGAGGAACCGCTGGTAGGGGCGCTGCGCGAGGCATCCGAGGAAACCGGGCTGGAAGGGCTGGAAGTCGTCAGCCTCCTGGGCGAATCGATGCACATGGAACGCTACCACCGCTATTTTTACCATCTGCGCTGCACCAACGAACCCCCGGCCACCTGGCGGCATTACGAACTGACTCCCAGTGATGGCAGCCCGGCACCGATCGCGCTCGATTATTA
>JAIOHN010000004.1 GCA_019912985.1 Anaerolineae bacterium
GTGTCATCCTGGCGAATGTCCCGGCCACACAGCTTTCAACCCGGCGCATGGAAACCCTCGATAGCTACGTGCGTGACCTGGGCGGCGGTCTGGTGATGATCGGCGGGCCGGATTCGTATGGGCCAGGCGGCTATTTCCAAACCCCATTAGAGGATACCCTGCCTGTCCAGATGCAAATCCGCGACCAGCAGCGCCTGCCACAGTTGACCATCGTCTACCTCATCGACCGTTCCGGCAGTATGGGCATGGCCGGGCCGAGCGGAGTCGCCAATATCGAACTGGCGAAAGAGGCCATTATCCGCTCCATTGATTTCCTCCAGCCCAATGACCGTGCCGGGCTGGTTTCGTTCGACACCATCGGCTACTGGATTGCAGACCTTCAGCCGGTGCTGGATCGCACCTCGCTTCAGCGCCAGATCGCCACACTGCGTGCCAGCGGCGGCACCGACATCCTCACCGGGATGAACCTTGTCGCCCGTGAGATCGTTAACGACCCTTCCGAGCGCAAGCACATTATCCTCCTCACCGATGGCGGAGCCAGTCCCAATGGGCTGGTTGAGCTGACCCAGCGCCTCTACGAAGACTCGGATGTCACGACCTCCGTCATTGCCATCGGCGGCGGCGCAGCAGGTTTCTTGCAGGATATGGCGAACGCGGGCAACGGCAATTATCACATGGTCGATACCATTGAGAGCATCCCGACCATTTTTACGCTGGAAACCGTGCTGGCAACCCGCTCCTACATCCTTGAGGACACCTTTGTCCCCGCACTCACCGCCAGCAGCCCGATCATGAACGGCATCGACAGCGCCCCGCCACTGCTCGGTTATGTCGCCACCTCGCCCAAGCAGACCGCACAGGTCGTCCTGCGTGGGCCAGATCCTTATAACGATCCCATCCTCACCACCTGGCAGTATGGCCTGGGCCGAGCAGTCGCCTTCACCAGTGATGCGACAGCCCGTTGGGCGGCGAACTGGGTCACCTGGGATAATTTCACCCGCTTCTGGAGCCAGACGGTGCGCTGGACCATCACCGAAGGCGCATCCAACAATCTGGAAACCCGTGTGCTCATGGAAGGCGAACAGGCCCGCATTGTCGTGGATGCACGTGACGACGCAGGCAGCTTCCTCAATGGCCTGGATTTGAACGCCGCCGTGGTCGATCCGCTGCTGGAATCGAACAGCCTGAATTTGCGCCAGGTCGCGCCGGGCCGCTATGAGGCCGTGTTCACACCGGAGGAGGAAGGTGCTTATTTCCTGGGCGTGAACGGCCAGACCGAGATCAATAATCAGCCGCTGAATCTCAGCCAGACGACCGGTTGGGTGATGAGTTATTCGCCGGAATACGATATTCAGCAGCGCGGGGCGGATGTAAACCTGCTGCGCGACATCGGCGAACTGACCGGCGGCCAGGATATGACCGAAGACCCATCGCTGCCCTTTGAGCACAACCTGGAAGCGCAGAGCGCTCGCGCCCCGCTGTGGCCGTGGCTGCTGCTGGCGGCCATGCTGCTGCTGCCAATCGATATTGCCGTGCGCCGCCTGATCATCACCCGCAGCGATCTTCAACGCCTTCAGGCCGCCATCCGAGGGCATATCCCCGCGCCAGAAGGCCCATCCGAGCGCTTGAGCAGCCTGCTTGGCGCGAAGGAACGCGGGCGTCAACGCGCCGAGGAAACCATTGCGCCCTCCCAAACCATTGGCGCGCTGCGTGCCAGCCGTGACCGCACCCGCGCGGAACGTGAAGGCCAGCCCACCGCTGCCAATACTGCCCCTGCTGAGCGCGAAGACCGGCCACAATACCGGCCTTCCACGCCATCCCCGGCGTCTCGCCCAGAAGATGAGAACGTCGCTGAGGCGCTGCTCAAAAAACGGCGGCAGCGCAACAAAAACGAATAATCCCTCCTGCCAATATGACAGACGTCATGACCAATGGTCGCACATTGTCCTATGGATGCATGGCGCTTTGGGTTGATAATGAAGATAAGAAGTTATTGGGAGGAGCGCGATGAACCGTTTCGAGATGATACTGGCGCTATTGGCGACCGTGTTGGTATTCGCATCCGCCATGCTCGACCCGTTGCTTACCATCAGTCTGGTCATTTTGCTTGTGCTGCTGTTTGTCATTGAGCGGCAGCTTCGTCGTGATGATCGCTGGCAGTCCCGTTCATGAGTCACCAGCAAATGCACCCCTACTGAGCGGCTCTTGACGAGCCGCTTCTTCGTTGGGTGACAAAATGCACAAACCTAAAGTCTAAATTGTGATGACAAATGGTAGGCTAAATTGTCCAATTTGTCCTATAGACAACCGGGAGCGTCATACCCGATAATGAAAAACGTAAATAACTGGAGACAGTAGCGATGAACCGGTTTGAATCTGTGCTTGCCATTCTGGCAACCCTGGTGATCTTTGCCTCCACGATGCTTGATCCTGTGGTCACCATCAGCCTCTTTATTGTGCTTATCCTGATCTATGCCACCAGCAGGCCGTGGAAGCAGGATAATCGATTCCAACCACGATAGCCCACACTTCGCAGCATGATCGAGCGGCTTCTACCGAGGCCGCTTTTTTGTTTTTGGTGAATGCGTTTGTGCGTCAGATAAATGATTTGATTCGTAATCTTGAAGAAATCAGAACCATTTCACAACAGGGATGCATAGATACAATCAAGACAGGCATTGGGTAGCATATCACCTGGCGAAATACTCAAACTTTGACTGGCACTAAAACCAGAGGGCTGGTTAATAGATGCTCGAAGAATTAACTGACATCGACTGGAATAAACTGGGTAAGCCTGATATACCGAACTGGTTAAGGAACTTAGCCTCGGTTGATAAATTACAACGCTTTGATGCTTTCGAGAATCTAGAGAGTGAAATCATACAGGTTCGAGTGTTTGACAATGAAGAAATGCTTTCCAATGTTCTCATAAATAACATTCCTCTCCTAATCGTTCCTTTTCTGATTGAGTTGGTAAGTCACGATACTGTCAAAGGCAAACATTTAATTCTTTATTTATTAGAAGAGCTTGCTTCATATATTGAACTTGACGAAAGTGATCCAGATGTTCAACATAAGGCTAGACAAATAAGAGAAGCAGTTTGTACAAAGGTGAATGCTTATACCCCATTACTAAGAAGTTCGGAAAAAGATGTAAGGCTAGCTAGCGTTGTACTTTTAGACAAGTGCGTTGAAGCACACCCCGAAGTTATAGAACTTTTATTTGAAAGACTAGAAGTTGAAGAAGAAGCAAAGATTATTAAGGCACTCTTTCAACTCTTTGGAAGACTGGTTATAACAACGCAGTCAAATGAACTAAAGACGCGGTATCTCCGTATCACATCGCTTACACTTTCTTCAGATGCCTCATTAGAAATACGCGCTTCAGCAGCACTGAGTCTGGTAGAAATTATGAAAGCGAATGCCTCTCAACTTGCATTTGACACGATTGCCGAATCAATTCCGTCTGTGATCGATCTTTCTGTACTTCGTAGGTGTATAAAAGCCTTGACCTACCAAGATACAGATAAATCTATAGACACATTAATCAAATTAGTGACCAATCCCAAAACCCATGAGGTCATAATATGTTATACCCTATTAGGGATATTTGACTTGTTGTTTAATCAAAATATGTTAACCACTCATATTGTTAGTGATAGCAAGAGCTTCAATGTTAAATTCAGACCTTTTCTGACTCCCGCATATATGGGTTTTCCATCTGCATCCAAAGTTCAATATATCGTATATGACCCAAATGATCCCAACCTTGCCCCGTTTGCGAACAGACAATCACACCTCTCGCATTTGACAGAGAAGCAAGTATCAACCTTAGAAAGTCTGTTAGATATAGGGCGAATATGGAGGTTTGAATCGAACGTTTTTGAACTTTACGAGCTACCTAATTCCCCAAACCAGCTGCGTAATCTTGTCAACGAGTTGAAGTGAGCCATCCCATCCGCCCTACCACCACGCCACAGCCAGGAAATCACTGAGAGTTGTGAAATGTTAAGCTATTTATCGGCCTTGCCCTGGTGTAACGAGATGTTCAGATGAAGGCCAAAGAAAGTCATATTAGTCATCGTTGTTCTTCTAGTGTTGGCAGCGGTATTGTTTTTGCTACAGCAGCAAGGTAATCCCCTTCCCAAAGATGAAAGCATACTATCCCAAGCGCCGTGCGAATTTCCTTGCTGGCACGGGATTATACCGAGTAGGAGTACACTGTCTGAAGTCCAGCAACTCGTTCAAGAAGACCCCTTTATTATTTCCTCCGGGAATTTACAAAAAGGAATAGACGGCCCAGGTAGAACAGTGTTCCGATGGTCATATGGACGTTCTCAGAAACAAAATCGTATCTTGGTTGAGGATGAGAATGTTTATTCCATCGAGATTGTTCCAAATTTGGTGTTTACTCTTGGTGACATTATTAATCACTACGGTTTTCCAAGTGCAATAAATGCTCGGCTTGAAAGTGCTAATGAAGGCGGAACAGTAGATGCACTGCTTTTCATTTATTATCCAAACTTAGGTGCTGAAATTGAATTTAGGATCGAAGGTGGAGACGTATTAGCAGTTGACCAATTTAATGTTACATCTGACACTGCAGGTGTTGGATTCAAGCTGTATACACCACAAGATAGCATTGAAAAGTTTATTGCTGAAGTTTATCAATTAAATGGGCTAGAGCTTGATAGATTCATGGAAAGCGTGACGTTAGACTGGATTGGTTTTGATGCTGCATTAATACCTAATCCTGATAGGACAACATTTTATGACACAATATTGATAGTCACTACTACACCAGATGCGCCTTAATAAATCCGGATCTTCTTGGTCTCACACTCTAAAAGCAATCTCTTTACCCGTAGAATCCCATGAAGTAATGGTGAGGCTGCGTTCAGAAGGATCAGATTATGATTATCGTAACCCAACGAATTCACAATGTTTTCAGGCTTCATTTCTAAGAATGCCCCCGGTGGCTGTATAATCAACATAGAAATGAGCGTTGGATGAGGAACACCACTTATGGATGAGGCGCAGACTCTTTTTCGCCAGGGTGTGATGGCGCTGCGTGAGCAAAAAGATGTGGCCGAAGGGCGGCGCTTGCTGACCGAGTCACTCAAGCTGGATTCGCATAACGAGATGGCGTGGCTGTGGCTCTCGCGCACCACCAATGACCCGCAAAAGCGCATGATGTGCATCAACCGCGCCCTGAAAATCAACCCCAACAATGAACAGGCGCTGGCCCTCAAGCAAAAATATGACGGCGCGCAGCCAGCGATAGCAGAAGACCCTATAACCGATGATACTCCCGATTCCGCGCCTGCGGCCCTGGATGGTCACGCACCGGATAAACGTCAGGAAATCCGCCTTCACCTGAAAATTGCGGACCAGTTGCTGGAAAAAGAGGATGTCGAAGGCGCGATCGAGAAATGGGTGCAGGTGCTGGAGATTGAGGTCGATCACGAGGAGGCCATGCGCAACGCTGTGCGCCACCTCTCACGGCTGAAATACATGGACGACGCCAAGGAGCTGGTCTGGCGCGCCATCCAGTCCGGCACGCAGCATCCCTCTATCTATCTCACCGCCATCGACATTGCCCGTTACAACCGTGATACCGGCGAAGAGGATGAGCTGCTGGAGCGCATGGTGCAACTGCCCGACATCGACGACACCGTGATCGCCGATACAGTGGATCGCTTCTTCCAGTCCGACCAATGGACACGCGCAGAAGATGTCCTCAAAGCAGCGCTGGAAACCCACCCCGACAGCCAGAAATTACTGCGGCGCATGGGCGATCTCTACGAGGCGACCGGGCGCAAATCAGATGCCATGCTTTATTACGACCGCGCCGCGCGCCTGGGTGCTGGCACCCGCGAAGGCCGCGAAGCAGACAAGAAGCTGGCCGAAACACCTGCCGTGCTGACCGACCGCGAACGTGGCAGCATGGCGCTGGCCTGGCGTGAGGCGGCGGGCTTCGGCGTATTTTACCTGCTGCTGGCCTGGCACGACGCCGGACTCAACCTGCTCAGCCTGGGGATCAACCGTTGGGCAGGGGTAGCGATCTCAATCTTAGGCGGCTATCTACTGGTGACCGCCACCTCATCCCCACAGCAGCAGCCATTGGCCCAGCTTCTGGGCGGCGAGGTGCCGGAGAATCCACCGGAGACAGACAAAGAAACCCCGGCTTACGAAGAGGACAGCGCCACCAAAGTCGGCCTGATTATCGAACCGACCACGCTGCCCATCATCCCGCCGCTGTTCCGGCTGCTGTTCGCCATCGGCGGATTGGTGCTGTTAGGGCTGGCGATCTGGCTGGTCTTCGGGACCGCCATCAATCTGCTGCTGAACCCGGTGACGCCGCCCGACCTGCCCAGTATTTACGATTATCTGGAGTAAGCCGCCATGCTTGCATTCTTCGGTTTCCTGCTACTCATCCTGCTTGAGCTTTTCCTGATGTCCTTCGTCTTCCCGCTGCCCATCAGCGACACGGGGACCGTGCGCTATCGTTCCATCCCCTGGATGACGATCCTCCTGATTCTTGTGAATTCGCTGGTGTTCATGCTGTGGCAGGCGGTCAATCTCTACCAGGGTTCCACCGCCTATGAAATGACCGGCAACGCCAGTATGCTCGATGCCTATCTCAAGCAGGTCTGGACCTACGGCTTTCGCGGCTCCTATCTGCGCGAGGGTTACAGCATCGGCGCGTTTGTCACCTTCACCAGCATCTTCATGCACAGCGATATGTGGCATCTGTTCGGCAACATGATCTTCCTGTGGACCTTTGGCCGCCGCCTGGAAGATGCCTGCGGCCCCTGGCGCTACCTGCTGTTTTATCTGGTCGCTGGCATGGTCGCCAACATCGGCAGCGAGCTGCTCAACCCATCCCAGATCGATCTCCCCGGCATCGGGGCCAGCGGGGCCATCAGCGGCGTGATGGGAGCCTACCTGATCCTCTTCCCCGGCGCGATGATCAACTGCCTCTGGGGATTAGGGTCCATCGTCCGCTACCCGATTGTGCTTGTCGGCCACATTTTCGGCATTCGTGGGCTGAAAGACGCCCCCATGTGGCGCTGGACCGTCCGCGTCCCGGCAGTGCTGCTGCTGATCTACTTCCTGGCGAAAGACCTCATCCCCTCGCTGGAAGTTATCCAGCAGGGGCAGGACATTGGCGGGGTGAACAATCTGGCGCATTTGACCGGCTTCCTGGCTGCGCTGGTGATTATCCTGTTCACGCGCAAAGATCTGGTGATGCGCTTCTTCAGCGGGCGCGCGGTATAATCACCCCATTGTCGATACCAAGCAGGGGCGATCATCGCCCCTGAAAGATTGCCTTGTACACACCCATCCACAGCCTTTTCCCAACCCGATCCGCCAGCCCGCGCCAACCGCGCCGCATTGTGCTGATTCTGCCATGCTGCATCGGCGATGTCGTGCTGGCGACCGCCACCCTTCAGGCGCTGCGCCGGGGTTATCCTGAGGCGCACATCACCTGGGCGGTGGGCAGTTGGTCACGCCCGGCCATCGTCCATCACGACCTGCTGGACGCGGTGCTGGATACCGGCCCGGCTGCGCTGCCGGTCAAATCGCCCGGTGGCTTCCTCCATTTCGTGCGCCAACTGCGCGCTGGACACTATGATCTGGCGGTGTCGCTGGTGCGCTCACCGCTGATGAGTCTGGCGGTGTGGATGGCAGGCATCCCTTACCGCGCGGGGTTGGACAGCGCCGGACGCGGCTTTGGCTATAACCTGCGCGCGCCCATTGACCCGGCACAGCCGCGCCACGAAGCCGATATTTACCTCGATGTGCCGCGCCGCCTGGGGCTGGATGTCAGCGGCTGTCAGGCCAATGTCCCGGTCACGGAGGACGACCGCCTGACCATGAAAGCACAGTTGGCCGCGCAGGGCATCGATTCGTACATGGTTGTCAATCCCGCGGGCGGGCGCAACCCCGGCATGTTGATGGACAGCAAACGCTGGCCGCCGGAGCATTTTGCCGCCCTGGCTGACCGTCTTGCGCCTGCGTTAGGCATCGGCCAGGTTGTGTTCGTGGCTGGGCCGGATGATGGCCCCATCGTGCAGGCCGTGCGCTCCCGTTTGCGCACGCCATCCATCGCTTACATGGGCCAGCTCAGCTTTGGGCAGATCGCGGCGCTGGCGCAGGCCTCGCGCGTCTACATCGGCAATGACACCGGCCTGACACATTTCGCGGCTGCTGCCGGGGCAAAGACGGTGATGATCCTCGGCCCATCCGACCCGCAGCGCTACGCACCATTCACATCGGACAGTCTCGCGCTGTGGAAGCCTGCCGCACTCAAGCGCGGTGGTGTCACCGCTGGAACACCGGAGGATTGGGACTGGCTGCGCGATGGTATCAGCGTGGAGGAAGCAGAAGCCCGCATTCGGGCGTTTCTGGGGGTGTGATTTTCGCGGCGGCGGCAGCAGAGGGGGGGCCGGCGGCAGGAACGCAGGGCATTGTCGCCGCCAGCTACAGCCGCAGGGTCGTTACGAGCGGTGAACCAGACATCAGCGACGGCGGGCGACGAAAATCATCTCCGGGCTGTCATCGTTGGACAGGCTGCGATCCCAATCGCCGTAGATCGTCTCGACCGAAAAACCCGCCCTTTCCAGTGACTGGCGGATTTCGTCGCAGGTGCGGAAGCGGAGTTCACCCACAGATACCAGTTCCGCGCCGGATTGGGTAAAGCGGTAGTGAAGCGCAGTGAGCACCCGGTCACCGGTGACGGATAATACCTCTGACCAGTATTCAAACGGCCCGGCGGGCGACTCCGCGAAGGTGCGGTAGGTGGCTTCCGGCGTCCATTGGTTCCAGTGCTGGAAAAGCGGATTGCGACTCTCAAAGACGAGATGCCCACCGGGACGCAGCGCCGCATGAAACACGTCGAGCGCCTGCCGCCAGTCGTCATCCTCATGAAAAAACTGCGCCACATGCCCGGTCATGATGGCGAGGTTGGCCTGCACATTGTGGATCGCGCTGACGCCGCCCTCAATCCACTGCACCTCCATGCCTGCCAGCCGCTGACGCGCCACGGCGAGCATGAGCGCGGAAGGCTCCACACCGATCATCCGGTGTCCGGCGGTGGCGAGTTCGTAAGTCAGCAAACCGGTTCCGCAGCCTAGATCGAGAATCGACGCCGCGCCCAGGCTGGCCGCGAGATTCACATAAAAATCGCGGTATTCCTCAATCGGGCAGACGGTATCGTAAATCGCCACCAAACGCGGGTCGTAAAACTCGCTGTACAGGCGGTCGTCATTTGCGGGTGTGTGTTGGTCATCGTTCATAGGCGGAGTGTAGCATATTCCATCCATCAGCCACAAGCCCATACGGGTCTATAAAAGCTCACAGGCAGGCAAAGCAATCCACAAAAGCCGGGAGAGATGGGCGACCTCATCCCTAAAGGGAGGCTTCGCTCCCCGTCGCCCCTACGGAGTACGGCAGGTATCGGCTATCAGGGGTGAAACAAAGCAGGCTGTATGGGCTCGTCATATTCTTCATCGGCATCTTCAGGATTATAGAAAGGGTCTACCTGCGGATCTTCGTATTCAAAGCGGATGACCACCTCTTTTTCGGCATAACGCGGAATCAGCGTATCGAGCTTGAGAATGCGGTCAATCAGATTGGTGAGGGCAAAGGCACGGTCACGGGCGGGGATGTAATCCGCATCGAGATCGGCGGCCAGTTGAAAGACACGGCGCATGAGTGTTTGACGCAGGCGAAGCATCTCGTCGCCGGGGTCCTCTTCTTCCTCGACCGGCAGTGGCAGCGCAGGGGACAGCGGCGCGGGATCATGCTGACGCCAATCGCGCAGGGTGCGGGCGGGGATGCCGGTTTGCTGGCTGGTGAGGGTGGTATTGCCGCCGTTCTGGCGGAGCAGGGACATGACCAGCGCTTTATGATCCGGGCTATAGCGTTTGGACATTTTGGGCATTCTCCAGACGGTTTTCCACTGACCTCATTATAGAACAAATGGTCTAAAATAAGGTGGACATATGTCCGGTCATGTGTCCCTATTTTGGGATAAGTTATTAGTGACGAGCAATGAGCAATGAGATGAAAGCAAGGGGCAATGCGTTCACTCATCCCCCGGCCCCTTC
>JAIOHN010000566.1 GCA_019912985.1 Anaerolineae bacterium
GAATATAAAGATCCGGCGCCACCGAGAGGTAATAAAGGCGGTGTGCCTTTCCCTCCTCCTTCTCCTGGATAAACTGATCGATCTCCTTGAGATCGTCTATTTCATTAGCGCTGCCCGGCACATACCAAAGATGCTCGGAAAATGCATTCCACTCATCCTCATTAAACGATATTCCCGAAAATTCTTCGACCCCTTCCCGCAGCCGTTTGCGCCAGTCTTCGTGGCTGTATTTCGTGCGAGAATTACCGACTACCTGAAAGCTATCGGGCAAGCGCTCTTTGCAATACAGATTGTAAAGTGCAGGTACCAGTTTGCGTCGGGTGAGATCACCCGACGCGCCAAAGATGAGAATAGTCGTTGAGTCGCTCATGTTGTTTAATCAGTCTGTGCTTTTTTGATGGCGTGACCGCCAAAGCCCTTGCGCATGGCTGCCAGTAATTTGGCCGCGTAGCTCTGGTCTTGACGGCTGACAAAGCGCATTTGCAGTGCCAGAGTAATGACAGGGGCCGGAACATCCATGTTAATGGCTTCAAAGACGGTCCAGCGTCCCTCGCCGCTGTCCACCACGTAAGGCGCAATATCGCTCAAATCCTGATCTTCTTCCAGCGCTGTCGCAGTCAAATCCAGCAACCACGAACGGACGACACTGCCATAACGCCAGACTTCCGCGATCTGGTGCAGGTCGAGGTTGAAATCCTCGCGCGCCTTCATAATCTCAAAGCCTTCGGCATAGGCTTGCATCATGCCATATTCGATGCCGTTATGGACCATCTTGACGAAGTGACCGGAGCCACTTGGTCCCATATGTCCCCAACCCAAATCAGGTGCGGGGGCCAGTGTTTCCAACGCGGGGCGTAACACCTCGATGGCTTCGTCCGGGCCACCCACCATCATGCTGTAACCTTCAGCGAGGCCCCAGATTCCACCGCTGGTTCCCACATCAACAAAATGCATGTCCTTGGCACTGACCATCTCGGCACGGCGCATGGAATCATTGAAATTGCTGTTTCCGCCATCCACGATGATGTCACCCGGCTCCAGCAGATCCATACACTCGTGAAGGTGCTGCTCAGTTACATCACCGGCTGGCAGCATCAGCCATACCACGCGCGGCGCTTCCAGCTTGCTCACCAGATCGGCAAGCGAGGTTGAGGGAATCGCCCCTTCCTTTGCCACTTCATCAATGGGTCCCTGGCTGCGGTTGGAAACCACCACTTCATGCCCATTCCGTACCAGGCGGCGCACCATGTTTGCACCCATTTTGCCGAGTCCGACCAGTCCAAGTTTCATACGTATTTCTCCTATTTACGTGCCAGGATTCCACATCCCTGGCTTATGCATCGAATTGAACGTTATCACTGATTGCGAGCGATATGCCGCACACCCTGCGAACCGGCCACGATTACATCCGTCGCCAATCCCAGAAACAACCCATGCTCGACAATACCCGTGCGTGTTTTGATGCGTGTTCCTAGGGATTCAACATCTTCAATCGCACCAAAATCACAGTCGAGGATAACATTGCCCTGATCGGTGTGATAGGTTTCGCCGTTTCGCTGACGCAGCGTGACCTGCGCGCCCAGGGATTCCAGAAATTGATATTGTGAGCGCCAGCCAAATGGCACCACTTCTACCGGCACAGCCCACTTCATCCCCAAATGATCCGAAAGCTTTGACTCATCAACAATGATGATCTCGCGCTTACTCGCCTGTGCGACAATTTTCTCGCGCAGCAGCGCGCCGCCTCCGCCTTTGATTAAATTGAACTGCGGGTCCACTTCGTCCGCGCCATCAATCGTCAAATCAATCACTGGCTGCTCGTCCAGCGTTGCCAATGGAATATTCAACCGGCGCGCCTCAGCTTCAATATGCAGTGAAGTCGGGACACCGATAATATCACGCAAAGTCCCAGCCTCAAACAACTCACCAATCCGGCGCAACGCCCAGATGGCGGTACTACCTTCGCCCAACCCGAGCACCATCCCGGATTGAGCGAAGTTCACAGCTTCATAAGCAGCCTGTTGTTTCAGGCGCGTGACATCATTGTTCAAACTTGACCTCGTTTGTTGGCGTTACAGCGCGTTCACGATGGTTTTCAAACCACCCTGAACATCTTTCCCCAAACTCAAGCGAATGACCCGGCGATGATTTTCGCGCAGTGCGGCGGCATCACCCAATACTTGTGCCTGCTTCAATACCCCAAAGGACATCGCAGAGTCAGCGCTACCCGCTTTATCGGGGATGGCCGCATCTTGATCCGCGTCGGATGTGATCTGGATAAACAGTCCATTCCCAGCATCGCCTTTATGCAACTGTCCGGTTGAGTGCAGGAAGCGTGGACCGTACCCCAGGGTCGTCGCCAGCTTCGTTTTGTCGCGCAGTTGAGTACGCAGGATCGTCAGCGCTTCATCGGTGGCTTCGTTGGGAGTAACATAGGCTTGCAGCGCGATGTAATCTCCTGGATTGGCCTGTTTCAAGAAGGCCGCCAGCGCAGATTTCAAATCGTTCGCCTTGATGTCCCCATAAACGGTTACACCGTGATCGCTCAGAAGCGCTTCCTCATCGGGAAGTTTACCCGATTCGGTATAGGCCGTCACCATTTTGCGTGCCAGCACTTTGGCGCTTTCCACATTGGGCTGGTCGAATGGCTGAATATCAATGCGATAACCGGCCACCGCCACCGCCAGCTCCCAGAGGAAGAACTGACCACCCAGGTCATAAATGTCCTTCAGGTTGAGCCGCACCAGCGGCTGCCCGGCGTTCTCCAGGGCATCGACTGCGGCGTCGTAGGTATCGTCGCCTTCGAGGTGCAGATAAACAAACAGACGGTCATCACCGTAGACTTCAGGCTTGCCCACAGACACGCCAACCACAGGCAAAATACCCTTGCCCTGTTTGCCGGTACTCTCAGCGATCAACTGCTCCACCCAATCACCAAAACTGGCGATGCCTTGTGAAGTAATCAAAGTAACCTTGTCGCGACCGGATTTCGCCATCTCGCCCATGACCGCCCCTAGCCAGGCAGCAGGATTATCACGTCCCGTATGTTCTGGCGAGCAGCCCTTTGCCATCTTCACCGCACGATCAAGCAGCTTTGGCACATCCACACCGACCAGCGCAGCAGGCACCAACCCGAAATGCGAGAGCGCCGAATAACGCCCACCAATATTTGGGTCGTTGCGGAAGATTTTGCGGAAGTGATAGTCGCCCGCCAGCTTCTCCAGCGAACTGCCAGGGTCGGTAATGGCGATAAAATGCTCACCTGCTTTATCCGTGCCGACCACATCGCTGGTGCGGTTGTAGAAATACTTAAAGAACGAGAGCGTTTCCACGGTGCCGCCAGATTTGGTCGAGACAATGAAGAGTGTTTTCGCCGGGTCGAGCTTCTGATCATACGCCAACACTGCGCCGGGGTCGGTGCTATCGAGCACTGCGAGATCAAGATACTTATCCGCTACACCAAATGTTTTGCGGAACACCTCCGGCGCGAGACTTGACCCGCCCATGCCTAGCAAGAGTGCATGGGTATAGCCGGCTGCCTGCACATCCTTGACCAGAGCCTGAATATCATCCACTTCATTCTGCATCCGGTCGGCAATATCCAGCCAGCCCAGCCGGTTGCTGATCTCATCGGCATCAGGCCGCCAGACAGTGTGGTCATGCTGCCAGATGCGCTCAATGATGTTCTGCTTTGCCATTTCATCCAGTGCGGTATCCACTTTACTGGCATAAGAACCCACATGAACCGAGACATTCTGCCGCTCGGCACGCATACTGTCGCGCTTCTCGGTAATGGTTTTCATCAGCGATTCGAATGGCTTGATGAATTTGTCAACACCCTCGTCCTGCAACTCTTCGGTCGCTTGATCCAGGTCAATACCGATTTCTGCCAGTTTCTCGATACGCTGCTGTGACTGCTGAATGTTATCCTCAACCGTGACCGCTGCTGTGCCATGATCTATGAAGGCTTCCATCGTCTCCGGCGGCATCGTATTCACCGTCTGTGGCCCGATCAATGTATCGACATACAGCGTGTCGGGATAACTGGGGTCTTTTGTGCTGGTGCTGGCCCACAAAGGCCGCTGTACCCGCGCACCTAGCGCCACCAGTTTTTCCCAGCGGTCCCCACTGAACAGCTCTTTGAAGCGCTGGTAGACCAGCTTGGCATTGTCAACAGCGATTTTACCTTTGAGTTCAGGCGCGCCAGCCGCTTCAAGCATCGGATCCAGCTTGCTATCGACACGGCTGACAAAGAACGAGGCGACTGATCCAACCTTGCTGATGTCACCACCGTTGGCCGCCAGTCTTTCCAGGCCACGAAGATATGCCTCAACAACCGCCTCATAATGATCCATCGAGAACATCAGCGTGATGTTAACGTTGATGCCTTCGCTGATGAGTTGTTCGACGGCTGGAATACCTTCACGGGTCGCCGGGACCTTAATCATCAGATTTGGGCGATTCAATTCACGGAAGAAGTGACGGGCTTCCTCCATGGTGCCATCGGTATCACGAGCCAGATCAGGGCTGACCTCAAGACTGACGTAACCATCTTCGCCGTTCGATTCATCGTAAACCTTGCGGAAAAGATCAGTCGCGTTCGCAATATCTTCAACCGCCAGGGCTTCATAAATCTCAGGGACAGACTTGCCTGCCATCACGAGCTGCTGCATCTGTTCGTCGTAGTCATCACTTCCGCCAATCGCCTTCTCAAAAATAGCCGGGTTGGAAGTGACACCACGCACACCCTGGTCGATCATCTTTTGCAGTTCGCCTGAGGCGATGAACGAGCGCCTGATGTAATCGATCCAGACGGACTGACCCAATTCATTTAATTCATGTAACTTTGTCATGGCTTCTCCTCACATGCCTCAAAAGCGCCTTTTAGTTTGGATGCATTCAACACTGCATTACTTTACACAGCTTAAATGAAATACTCATCTTTAGATTGTATTGTCCTCTACTAAGTTTAAGAAATGTCGATAAAAATTCCTACTGACAATCGGTAGAATTATCCTCCAAGAGGTGAAAATGACGACAAACGGTCAAAAATTAAGCGACCCACATCAATTATTAAACACTCTGCTTCAACTTCGAGAGGAAGTTTACCAGGAAGGACGCGAAATATTCGACCACTGGTGTCCCTATATCGACCAGCGGGCGTTTCGTATCAGCGCGCTCAACCTGGCTTATTATCTGGCGCTGCGCCGCCGCGAACTGCGTCCGCTGCAAACAGCCCTGATGCCCTGGGGGTTATCCTCGCTTGGCCGTGCTGAGGCACGCGTGCTGGCGAATCTCGATGCGGTTATCACCACACTCGGCGAGCTGTGCAACACCGATCCGCAGTCGCTTCCAAACCGGCCACGCCTGCAAACCTTCTTCCGGGGAACACGTCTCTTGAACCGGCAGACGCAGGCCGTCTTTGGCGAAGAACCGCTCAACCGACGCGTGCGAATTATGGTCACTTTCCCGACCGAAGCCGCGACAGATTACGAATTTGTGCGCGATTTATTGAGCCATGGCATGAACTGCGCCCGCATCAACTGCGCCCATGACAGCGCCAACGAATGGGCCATGATGATCACCAATGTGCGCCGGGCAGAACGCGAACTGGATAAATCCTGCAAAATCTACATGGATTTGAGTGGCCCTAAAAACCGCACGTCAGGGGTGATGATGGACGAAAAGCGTGTCGGCAAAGGCGAGCAGATTCTGCTCCGACGCGATCCACCTCAGAAATCCGCACCCTACCCGATTCAGGTAAGCTGCTTTTTGCCCGAAGTTTTCGATGATCTAAAGGTCGGCCATCCAGTCTGGTTTGATGAGGGTAAGCTCGGCACTATCGTGGAGGCGCTTGTACCAGAAGGTGCACTGCTGCGCGTGACTCATGCTCGCGCCAAAGGTGAACGCCTGCGCCCCGACAAAGGCATCAATCTGCCGGAGACACAACTCACGCTGAATGCGCTCACGGATAAAGATCGAGAAGATCTGGATTTTATCGCTGAACATGCAGATATGATCGGCTATTCCTTTGTGCAGGAAGCCGACGACATCACTGTGTTACAAACAGAACTGCGCCAGCGGCTGAAAAAACCACGCGACATCGCCATCATCGCCAAGATCGAAACCCGGCGCGCGGTCGAAAACCTGCCAGATTTGATCGTCCGCGCAGCGGGTCAGCAGCCGCTTGGCGTGATGATTGCGCGCGGCGATCTCGCCGTTGAGCTTGGTTATGGCCGATTGGCAGAGATGCAGGAAGAAATTCTGTGGATTTGTGAAGCAGCGCATGTGCCGGTAATCTGGGCGACCCAGGTGCTGGAACGGCTGGCGAAGAAAGGCACACCCTCACGCGCCGAGATGACCGACGCTGCAATGGCACAGCGGGCAGAGTGCGTCATGCTGAACAAAGGCCCATACATTACCGACGCGGTAGCCATTCTGGATGGTGTGCTCACCCGTATGAAAGATCATCAACTCAAGAAGATGCAGCAGCTTCGCGCGCTGCGCTCCTGGGAAGTGGAACCGTTTTAGAACCCGGTTGGAACGAGATAACCGTCACGATACCAGCTCATGACCTCATCTCGACGCACACCATGCTGCGCGGCCTGCACAAGCGTGAAACCAGTGGGACAGGATTCGATCAGATTCCGAAGCGCAGCGGACTGGTTATGCTCCACACGAAAATCGTGATAAATAGCGCCAGCCGCCGTTTGATAGCACCATACCGGCAGTTGAAAGCAGGTGCCTTCACTCAATGGGTGCAGTTGATAGGGCAGCCGTTCCCGCTGCTGTGCATTTAAGATGATGTCGGCGTAGGCGTCACGCTGCTGCTGTACTCCGTAATGCGCATGGAGGTAAGCCATTGTCTCCGGTGATGTACGCCGCCCCTGCTGGATGATGTCAGCGGCGAGGCGGGCAGCAGTCGATGTATCGCCAAAATCCACCTTATCCACCAGAGGTTCGGGCAAGATTTCCCGGTGAGCAGAGATGCGAACGGGAATAGCTGGTGTGCCGCAGCCGATCGATTCATACACCGCGTTGCCAAAGGTTTCCACGATGCTGCCCAGGGCCAGCGTGACCGAACCCAGGCTGTAATACTGAGGCATCAGGCTTTGCGGAATCCAGTCGTGAAAAACAAAGTGATCCGCAATCCGACGCTGTTCGATCTCATGCTGGATCTCAGCATAAAATGCACGTAATCCGGGAGAAAACTCAAAGTCCAACCAGCGGGGAACCAGCACCTTGAGATTGTCAATGCCATACTGATGTACCAGCAGATCAATGACCTCAATCGTCTGGCGCATACCCTTATTTTCCTCCGGGCGATGCGGATGCAAGACAATCGGGTACTTTCCTGGTTCCACCGGTACCACATCCAGAATTTGATCTGGTGTCGTCGGCTGGAAATGATCCCAGTCGATTCCATTGTGGATGACATGCGTGCGCTGCTCACTGCCTGGAAAAAAACGCCCAGCCGTCTGCATGTAAAGCTGGCGCGAGTATTCGGAGATCAAAATTAGCTCATCCCCTTGAGACAAAAATGCGCCCTGAAGTGTCTCCGGGTAGATATGATCGCGCAGCGAAACCACTGTCGGAATATCCTGATAAACAAACGGGAAAAGAAACTCCCCGTCATGCATATAAAATCGATCCGCCTGCGCCAGATGCTCACCCACGTCCCGCACAATCGCCGCCAGATCATAGGCTGGGGCCGCGTAGGGTTGTGGAAATGGCTGATGAAAGCGCAAAAGCGGCAGGACTTCGACATTCTCATGCCAGTGAAACGGTGTGCTGCTATCATCCCGCTGCGTGGAAAGCACGGTTACCTGATGCCCTAACTCGCCCAGGTGGGTCACAATGCTCTGAAGATGTTTGGGCGCACCGCCCATCACGAAATCGGGGAACAGCGGATTAATGGAAAACGCAACGATCTTCAAGGAGCGGCTTCCAGGTAATCTGGAGCGAGGATGCGCCCAAAATCTGCGGGCGGCCACAGCCGAAATCGCACGGTATCTCGAATGCGGCTGGCATCAATTGGCCCATAATCGCCAGAATCCAGGCTGTGGTTGCGGTTATCGCCCAGGACAAAGTACTGATCGGGTCCCACTTCCCACGAGCCATAATAATTCGGCGCTTCGTCAAGGTAATCTTCTTCCAACGGCACCCCATCTATATAGACTTTGCCTTCATGAACATTGACCTGTTCACCAGGCAGGCCGATCACTCGCTTGACCGCCAGCTCGCCGTCATAGGGAGAAACAAGCACAATAATATCGCCGCGCTGAATGTCATTGGTTGGTACATCCACATTTACGGTAAACAACCAGTCATACTCATGTAATTGCGGCTCCATGCTCTGCCCTTTAACATAATACCGTGGGAAGAACAGGTTCATGACGAAGCTTACAATCACCACAATCAGCAGTGGACGCACCCACTCACGCAGGATTTCACGCCATTCAATTCGAGGGGGTACTTCAGGAGGTATATCACCCGGTTGGTAGAGCATGAACACAATCTCTTCTTAAGCCAAACACGACTTCAGAATACATCACTTCCCATAGGCTGAAAAGTGAAGATCGGATGAGCAAAAATGGTGCTGTAAGGTCTGTTATTGTTGAGATAAAATACAAGAAATACTTCATCCGCATATAGATCCACCCTATTTGGAGATATCTTAATCAAAATGCCTACAACTAATCCTGTTCGAGTAGCTGTGATCGGAACAGGTGGTATGGCACGCGCCCACATCCGGGGCATGCTGAAGCAAACCGATACCACTACCATCACGGCTTTATGTGAACCCAATCCCGCTGCCTACCAAACTACTACCGAAATATTCCTGGAAGCAGGCATGGATGCCCCGATCAATGTACCGGATATGGAGACGCTTTTATCCGACTACACCAACCAGATTGACGTTGCGTTGATCGTTACCCCGCATGTTCAGCATTTTCGCCAGGCACAGGCTTGCCTGGAAGCGGGCATAGATGTACTGCTGGAAAAGCCGATGGTCATGACTGCTGATGAAGCCGTCCAGCTTATCGAAACGCGCGACCGCACCGGCAAGCTGCTGGTGGTGGCCTTCAACGGCAGCATGTCACCGCATACGCGCGCAGCAGTCAACATGCTGCGCTCTGGCAAGATCGGCGAAGTACTGAGTATCAGCGCGACCGTCTGGCAAAACTGGAAGAATCTCACAACGGGTGCCTGGCGTCAGCAGCCGGAAATCGCTGGCGGCGGCTTCCTGTTCGATACGGGCGCACATATGCTCAATACGGTGGTTGATCTGGCTGGCGAAGAGTTCAGCGAAGTAGCTGCCTGGTTGGATAATCGTGGCCGTGATGTCGATATTAACGGCGTGGTCATGGGGCGTCTGAAATCAGGCATGATGGTGACGATGCATGGCTGTGGCGATACCAGCGGCGGCGGCTCCGATGTGCATATCTTCGGCACGGAGGGCGTGATTCGGGTCGGCGTGTGGGGTGGCGTACTGGAAGCGCAGCTCCCCGGTGAAACCGAAATCAAGCCGGTCGAAGTGCCGCCATCACTTGGCACCTGGCAGCAGTTCCTGGCCGTGCGCAATGGCATCCTTAAAAACCCCTGCCCGCCTGAAGTTGGTTTGCGTATGGCGCGTCTTTGGGACGCGATTAAAGCGTCTGCCGAGCAAGATGGCAGATTAATTACATTGTCTTAGTACATGGAAGGACTGTTTGAATGAATCCAAGAGTTACTGTATGGCATGAATTTCGCCATGAAAAGAAGAATCCCAAGGTTGCTGAAATCTACCCGGAAGGGATGCACATTCCTATCGCCAATTACTTGCGTGAGCAGGGCCTGGAAGTGCAGACTGCAACCCTGGATGAACCTGAGCATGGCTTAACCGAAGAAGTGCTGGCGAACACCGATGTGCTCACCTGGTGGGGACATATGGCACACAATGATGTGAGTGATGAAATCGTCAAGCGCGTTCAAGACCGTGTGCTGGATGGCATGGGTTTGATCGTGCTGCACTCCGGCCATTTCTCCAAAATCTTTACCCGCCTCATGGGGTCCACCTGCAATCTGAAGTGGCGCGAGGCCGATGATCGGGAGCGCATCTGGGTGGTAGAGCCGGGTCATCCCATCGCCAAAGGGCTGCCGCCCTATTTCGAGATCGAGCGCGAGGAGATGTACGGCGAGCGCTTCGATATTCCTGCACCCGATACGCTGGTCTTTGTCAGCTGGTTTGAAGGTGGCGAAGTTTTCCGCAGCGGCTGCTGCTATCAACGTGGCAAAGGCAAGATTTTCTACTTCCGCCCCGGTCACGAAACCTACCCCACCTATTATCATCCACAGGTACTCCAGGTCATCCACAACGGTGTGATGTGGGCCGCCCCGGATGACATCTCTCCGATCACTTTTGGCAACAGCAAACCGCTGGAAAAAATCAGCGAAAAGTAAGCAACTCACCCTCCCGTGCTGTGATAGTCCACAGCACGGGTTCCCTCCTTTAGCCACTTCGCGCGATGTTCCAAATCGCCGAAAACAGTCTATGTCTCACAATCGAAAATATGATAAATTGAGAACGCTAAACAGCTACTATCCATTTTCACGTTAGGCTCAGGAGGATTGAACTAATGAACCAACTAGAAGTGGAAGCATTTGTAGCAGATCTGGATAATGTTCAGCGAGAGGAGAATTTCGGGTACAGCTTTTTCTTCGTTGGCGATGACCATCGTCTTCCGTTTGTGTCCCTTTCGGATTCAGATAATGAATTTGACAACGTATCAAACCTTAACCGAGAAGGGGTTTTTCGCATCAACATCGGTGTCAGCAAAGAGCGTTTTGAGTCGCTGCTGGCTGATTCCGACTCTGAAGACATCGACTATTCTATCCTCAATGTTTTCCTCCCTCACCCACACTATGCAAAGCAACATTTCGTCTGCATTCTCAATCCGTCTCAAGGCAATATCGAAGTCACAAAAAATCTGATTATCGAGGCGCATTCCATCGCCGCATCTCGCCTTCAACGCAGATCCAGCAAGTAATTGATTGCTCGAGGGTAGCAGCCCTTCATTCACAGCTAAATCGTTCTAAGCCTTACGTGGGCTTGATCTTGAGATGCTCCAGGTAGTGTCCTATTTCAGACGATTATCACACGAAGTTGCATCCACGATCATCACACGCTATGATGACTTCAGGTATTCAAACCTGATATGGGTAGTTGGATCTAAAGCAAAACCCCTCCGCGTGCACGAAAGGGTTTGCTAAAGGAGTAAAGTGGAAGTTTGTGTGTCCACGATCCAACTACCCTCTTCATTTTGGCAGTTGAACTTACCTATTGGATACCTCAGTCTGCGCTGAAAGGTTCAGTTTCCAGTCACGGGATGACCAGGTATTTAAACTCCCCGCCTAAACATATTTCGAGACCAGGGTGAAGTCAAAACATTTAGCAAATGCTATAAGCTGCTAAATACCCTCACAGCGCCATACTTGCCTCATGCAAGCGGTTGTACAAGCCTTCATGCTGCACAAGTTCATGATGGCGGCCCTGTTCCACAATGCAGCCGTCCTCAAGCACTGCGATTTGATCGGCGTTACGAATGGTCGAAAGCCGGTGCGCGATCACGATGGAAGTACGCCCTTTCATCAACCGGTTGAGCGCTTCCTGAATTTCGATCTCGGTCTGTGTGTCTACAGCGGATGTCGCTTCATCCAGGATCAAAATGGGCGCATCCTTCAGAACCGCACGCGCAATCGCGATACGTTGCTTCTGCCCACCCGAAAGCCGGACACCGCGCTCGCCAATCTGCGTGTCGTATCCCTCCGGCAGTGATGCGACAAACTCGTGAATGTTGGCTGCTTTCGCTGCTGCGATGACTTCCTCATTACTGGCACTCAGGTTGCTGTAGCGAATGTTGTCGCGAACTGAACCGTTAAACAAGAATACATCCTGCAACACCATGCTGATGTTACGCCGCAGTGCGCTCAATTGAATATCACGCACATCGACCCCATCAATCATGATTGATCCCAACTGCGGATCATAGAAACGCGGGATGAGGCTGGCAATCGTGCTTTTCCCGGCACCTGTTGGTCCCACCAGTGCCAGTGTCTGCCCGGGTTCCACCGCCAGCGAAACATTGCGCAGTGTCGCCGCGTCCGGTTGATAATCAAAGCTCACGTTATCAAAGGTGATGCGTCCGGTGACACGACCCGGATCAACACTGCGGGGCATATCCTTGACATCGGGCTCCAGATCCATCACCTCATTGACGCGCTCAATCGCTGTCAGCCCCACCGTGAGCTGCTCCTGCATTTGTGCCAACTGCGTCACAGGCTGATAAAATAAGCCAAGATAGAGAATAAAAGCGACCACGTCTTCAATCGGGAGCTGCCCCATTACAGCGGCTCGCCCGCCAAACAATACCACAATCACCATACCAATCGCGCCAATCAGTTCGATAGATGGGTGCATGATACCCATCATCTTCAGTGCGTAAAGACGGTCGCGCGTGTTCGTCTGGGAAAGCTCATCCACACGACTGTGCTCACGATTTTCCTGGGTGAAAATTTGGATTTCCTTGATGCCGGTCAGATTATCCTGAATGACCGCACTCAGGGTCCCCAGGCCACGGGCTGCTGAGCGAAAGCCGTTATTCATACGGTGTCCAAAGAACAACCCATCCATGACAAGCAGCGGGATCGGAATCAGCGTGAGAGCTGCCAGAACCGGGTCAAGGCTGAAAAGGATGGCCGCAATCCCTATAATCACCAGAATATTCACAATGAGATCGGGAATGTAGTGGGCAATCAACGGCTCAATATCGGTCGTATCCTTAATCACGCGCGCCAATAATTCACCGGTTTGACGATCCGCATAAAAACGTGGTGAAAGCCGCTGCAAATGGCCGTAAAGCGCCACACGCATATCACTGACTACACTCCATGCCATCACATGAGCAATGTAACTCTTCAGGAAAGTTGAGAACGAACGGAGGACAAAGACAGTTAACAGCACCGCCGCCAGGCCAGTCACGGTTTGGAGGACAGCTTCCTGAGTAGAGGTCTGATCGCTTACAATCTGGATGAGGGTACGGATCAGCCAGGGATGGATAAGGTTGGTCACTGTGACACCTAGCGTCGCCAGGATGACCGTCAGCATATGCCAGCGATAGGGTTTCAGGAACGGCAACAGTTTACGCAAAGACTTCATGATGAAAAAACTCACTCCCGGGAAAATGGACTTACGAATCAAGTTTCACCAAGAATGAGTTTTATTTCAAAGGACTATTTATATCCAGTTTATCATTGTCTCACGTTTATCTCAACATTTCCGTCAAGGATATTTCCCTGCAAAATCGTCCCCTGCGCCCCCACCAACTCTACCCCAACACGATTATCCACGATGGTATTGCCCTGAATCACGTGGTCGTACGGGAGCGGTGCGCCCGGTGTGAAGGGGCGAATACCATGATCCTGATCGGCAGCAATCCGAATTGCTTTATCATGCCGGTTGAATGTGTTGTTTTCGATACCCAGTTATAGCTGGTGTTGTTCTCAGGTACGACGCTGCCAAACTGCGGAATATGCTTCGACCAAAGCAAAATACCATGCGTACTGCCGTAAAAACGATTTTCACGCACCACAAAGCCATAACCGTTCTCAACCGCGACCCCGGCCTGAGCGCAGTAATTAATCTGGTTGTCTTGCAGCACATTGGTGGCGGAAAAGCCCAGCCAGAAGCCGTAATTGCAGTAATTAGCACTGTTGTTGCGGTAGATGTTATCGGCGGAAAAAGTCGCCTCGAAAGCGATATTCGGGCTGTAGGATGCATCATTTTCATCGAAGATGTTATTGTTGCAGGGGCGGAAGTTAAAGTGCGGATCGAGTCCCGCCAGGAAAAATCCGTCTCCACCCAGACGCGCGTAATTGCGGCGAAAGATATTGCGCGATGACCCCGCCAGAATCAGAAAACCAGTCGCATCCGCACCCATATGTCCAGTACGCTCGCCGCGTGGCTGCCAGCGCGAACAGTAATCCGCAAAGTTCTCCTCAAAGATGCTGTCACTGGTCGCGTAGAGGTGGATGCCAAAGCCGCTGCAATAGCTGGCATTGTTGTGGCTCACCGTCAGACGCTGGCAGTCATAAGTTAATAAACCATTCATCTGATGCTGCAAATCATTACGTGTGAGTGTGCTATCTTCTACTTCGGATAGCAGAATCCCACCGCCATAAGCATGCTGTGCATCCAGCCAGATGTCGAGAAAAATCGTATTCGCGGCCACTTCTGCGGTCGAGGCCACCTGACAATCCGTGATCGACAGCTGCTGGCAGTGTTGGGCATGGATGCCGTGATAGTAATCCCGCAGGTGCAGGTTTTTGATGGTGACATGATGCTGGCCGTCGATCTGAACGCCACGTCCCTGCCGGTCGCGCCCAATCAGGGTTGCGCCATTTCCATCCAATGTAATATGGCTGGCGGCGATCTTCAGGCCGTTCGGCAAAAAGTACACCCCGGGTTCCAGGGTGGTATCCTCAGTAATGATCATGCCATCGGTGGGCGTAGTCATGTCTATCCTCCAGAGTCAGCTCAAACCAATGAGCGATATAAAAGTGCTTTCCAGCGTGGCACATCAATTTCCCAGCAGACTGTCACCTGACTGCGCTCGATCACTGGCTTCCACAGGGGTCTATTACGCGCATCATCCGCAACACCCAGTTGATCGACCACGGTCATCCCTCGGGTCAGTTCGCTTTGGGTTTCCACATCGACATAATGACGACTGCTGCGTGTGCAGATTGACGGATCGAGCGCGACGGCCATCGCGACCGGATCTGGCAACGACAACCCGACCTCGCCCGATTGCTGAAGCACCGCCTCAATCGCAGATGCATTGCAATCCACCGTAAAATGCGCCAGGGTTGTATCGAGTCCATGAATATGCTCGATCTCATCTGGGTTGATGATCGCCTCAAACCGGCACAGCTCCCAACCGACCATCTCCACCGGCAGGCCGGAGAGAAACACCATCCGCGCGGCTTCAGGATCGTGCCAGATATTGAATTCAGCAGCAGG
>JAIOHN010000567.1 GCA_019912985.1 Anaerolineae bacterium
CAGGCTGTCTGCCGGGCGGGTGCAGAGTGTGGCGCTGCGGCTGGTGGTCGAGCGCGAACGCGAGATCGACGGTTTTGTGTCTGAAACGTACTGGACACTTCGCGCTCTGCTGAATGCAGATGGTGTTCAATTTGAAGCGAAACTGCATCGTCTGAAAGATACCGATGTCAAATTCAACGCACGCGAACAGGCCGAGAAACTGGTCGGACTGTTGAATGATGCGACCTTCTGGGTCGGCAGAGCCGGGCAGACGCTCAAACTACGGAATCCCCTACCGCCGTTCACCACCTCGGCGCTTCAACAGGCGGCGGCGAAGGGATTAGGCTTGTCGCCGGAAAAGACGATGCAACTGGCGCAGACGCTGTACGAGCAGGGTCTCATCACCTATCACCGCACCGATGGGGTTTCGGTTGCGACCGAAGCGCAGACAGCGGCGCGTGAAATCATTCAACGGGACTTTGGTGAAGCCTACCTGCCGCCCATACCCCCAACCTATCAGACGAAAACGGCGAACGCGCAGGAAGCGCATGAGGCGATCCGTCCGACGGATGTAGCGCGTATGCCGGGTGATGCGGACGGCGACGGGGCGAAGCTCTATGCCCTGATCTGGAAGCGGTTCATGGCTTCGCAGATGACCCCGGCGCGTTATACCCTCACCGCCGCTTTGATCCACGCCGGGAAGTCGCGGGAGCGTCCGTTCCCGCTGGTCTTCAAAGCGCAGGGCCGCGAGCTGCTCTTTGATGGCTTTCTGCGTGTCTACGAAGAACCAAACGATGTGGATGTCGAAGGTGAGGACGAGAGCGGCGGTGTGCCCACTTTGAAAGAAGGGCAGGCGCTTACCCTGCTGGAACTGCCCATCGACGAAGCCCAGACGCGCCCGCCAGCGCGTTTCAGCGAAGCGGCGCTGGTGGGTCTCCGTAATGGTATGTACGCTTCGCTAACCGCTTACATCGATCACACCGGCGCAGACCTGATCGTGTCGCAGCTTGGCGTTGAAGGGCTTTTCTCCTCCAATTCTGCCATCCCGGTTTCATTGCATGGCGAACTGGCTACCCGTGATGATGTGGTGGAAGTTGGGCATATCGTGGTCGCTGACGTGATTTTTACCCGTGAAGGCGTCAAAACACCCGTCCTGCTGGTAGGATACAACATCAGAACGGGCATAGGCGGGCCATGGAACATCGGGGCTGGACGGGCAGTACAGAGCGACGACGAAATTCTCCTCGATACCTGGCTGGCATGGCGCAGCGAGATTGCCCTGGGCGATGAAATTGAAGTGCTGGGGCAGCACTTCACGGTAGTCGGCCTGACACGCGAGACATCGTCCTGGATGAGTCCTTACATTTTCGTGTCACAGCAGGCTGCTGAAGACATGTTGCAGCTCTCCGGTATCGCCAGCTTCTACCTGCTGCGTCTGCCGCCGGATGCGGATGTTACCGCTACTGCCGCCAACATCGAGTTGCAAGTCGGTGGTGTAGCGGCACTCACGACAAATGAAATGGCGGCGGCAGATCGCCGGGTAATGGCTACGGTGCTGGATACACCGTTTAATGTCATGCTGCTCATCAGCGCAGCCATTGGTATTGGCGTTATGGGTACGATAACCTACAGCAGTATTCTCTCCCGCTTGCTGGAATACTGCGTGCTGAAAGCCATGGGCGGTAGGAATGACTGGCTGCAAAGTC
>JAIOHN010000568.1 GCA_019912985.1 Anaerolineae bacterium
GGAAATGGTGATTCCGTTGGTCATCGTGCTGGTGATTTCCAGCCGCACCCGTGCGAGGCAGGTGGGATGGGCAGTGGTGACGCTGGTGCTGCTGTATGCGATGGGGCTGACCTATTCGCGCGGGGCGTTTATCGCGCTGGCAGTCGGCCTCGTGGCGGCAGGGCTGCTGCGATTCTCACCACGGCTGGCGCTGCTCCTGGTTGCAGCCGTGATCCTTGCTGGGCTGGTGCTGACTGCCGCAGCCCTGCCGCAGCTTCCGCTTGATTGGGTGTTTCAACGGCGCGATCTGTATCTGAACAGTATGCGTGTCGCCAGCGATTATGCCTTCACGGGCATTGGCCTGGGGGATACGTTTAGCATGGTTTATGCGCGTTATGGTTTGCTGATTCAGGTGCCGTTTCTGACGTATCCGCACAATCTCTACATCGCTGTCTGGATGAATCAGGGGCTGGTGGGGATTTTGACATTCGCCGGGTTGTTGGTCGCTGTGTTCCTGTTTGTGACTCACGTGATGCGTGTTGGCAAGCCTGGTCGGTTGTTTTACGCCGCGTGGCTGGCGCTGGCTGTGACGCTGGTGCATGGTTTGTTTGATGGCCGCCGCTATGTCGAATGGTGGTTGATGCCTGAGATGCTCATACTGATCGGGCTGATTGTTGCGCTAGGACGCGCCGCACTGGCACAAGCGGTGGATACTGAGCAGGATGTGCCTACGAACTATATCCCGCGCCTGCTGCCTGTTGGCGCAGTGATCATATTGGCACTGCTGGCACTGGTGTTTCGCCAGCAGCTATTGGCTGCGTGGCACACCAACCTGGGGGCGCTGGATGAAACGCGTGCTGAACTGAGTCCTGATTTGAGTGACGCTGAGCGCGAACAGCTCACCACCAATGCGCAGGCCGAGTACGCGCTGGCGCTGGATACGCTTGCGGATTGGCCCAATGCCAACCGCCGCCTGGGTAATCTCAAATTCAATGTGGGCGAATATGCGGCGGCGGTGCCGCTGCTGGAAACGGCGCTTGCTGACGAGACGGATAATCCCGCGACCATCAAAGGGTTGGGATTGGCTTACACCTGGATTGGCGAGACTGAGCAGGCGGCGGAAACCCTTGCTCATCTGCCAGACCCTGGCGCGATGATCGACGAGTTGTTTACCTGGAGCAATTATCGACGCGAGCAAGGGGAAAATCTGTTAGCTGCTTATGCTGGAGATGTGGCGCTCACCATGTCTGGTGATAACACCAATGTGAACGTGTTGATTCTTGTGGCTGATCTTTACCGCGACGCCGGGGAGACAGAAGCCGCCAAAAACTGGTACAGCCGCGCGCTGGAACTTGAGCCTACCAATGAAGTCGCACGCACCAATCTCGATGCGCTGAACTAAGGCGGAGTCACGCGTCTTTGGGAGCCTGCTGAGCGATCATCAGATTATAGCCGTCGAGGTCATTCACGGTAAATGCGCGTTCACCCCAATCTCGGGTTTGGATTGCACGGGTGATGATTGCGCCCTGCGTTTGCGCATGGGTGTAAAGCTCATCAATTTTGAGCGACTCAGGCAAATTGATATAAATCTGGATACCGATGCCGCGTTTGTCCATATCTTCCGCGTTGACGAATCCCTCGGTCACACCCAACAAAATCTCTGCCTCACCAAGCCTGACGCAGGCGAACTCGGTCTTGCCTTCCTCATTAGGCGGCATGGACCACGCAAGCTCAAACGTGAGTTTTTGCGTGTAATACTCAATGGATTTTGAAACATCGAGACAGGCCAGAATAGGGGAAAGCATTATGCGCCTCCGTTCGCCTTATGAGTGGACTGATCCTTATGGTAAGACCGTATGTTCTATTTTGCATAATCTGGCCGCAGCATGTCAAGTCGTGAGGCGGTGCCAGGCCCGACGATAACGTTCCAGGCGTTCAATATCGCGTTCCGTGATGGATTTCAGGCGCAGGATATTCATGTTATCGTGTAAATCTGCCAGTTTTACCCGCCGTGCCAGCGGATTGGGGTAAATGCGCTCGATAAATTCCTCGTAGCTTTCATCTTTGCGACGGGTCAGATCATCCAGTGCCGTTAATATTTCCTCGGGAAAATTCCGCTGGCGCAGATCATCCAGTGTATAAGGCGTATCCTCAATGAGATCGTGCAGCACGCCCACGATGCGCTCATCCACTGTGTCCAGACTCAACATCACACGCAGCGGATGCAAGATATACGGCTCTCCGGCTTTGTCGACCTGCCCCATGTGCGCCTGTGCCGCCAGCAGAATCGCCTGTTCAAGTAAATCCATCTATACCTCCTGTTGTCTCTGTAGGGGTGACTGTATCCATTGTACTCGTGCTGGAAAACCTTAGCAGGGACAGCGTCTTTTTATCTGTGAGTTTTCTTTTTCGTATCGACCTCAATACCCAAATGTGGCACACTTACATTTGCGTTTTATAAATATCCTCCCCAAACCTTCCGCATTTTGTTAAAGTACATACTTATAACGAATCTTTCAGGAGCGCTTGATGATGGTCAAACGGGTATTTGTGATCATAGCTATATTGGCTCTGACTGCGGTGGTCATCACCCCGATCAGCGCTCAGGAAGACTCACCGCGCGGTTGGATTCCAGCCGACTTTGCCGGTTTTGTCAGTCTTCAGACCGACCAGGCTGGTACAACCGTTACCGGGCTGGCGATGGCTTCGATTGTGGAAACACTCTTGCAGCCGACTCGTGAGGGCGTTGAACAGGTGCAGTCGCTGGATGATCTGTTCCCGCTGACTCATCTCGATGTGGAGGGTGTGACGTTCGCCAACACCATTCTCCCCTGGTTGGGGAATGAGATGGTAGTGGCTTATCGCCAGTTTGGTGATGGACTTGCGGTAAGCGCCAACGATCAACTGTTTATCCTGCCCACACGGGATGCGCTGCTTTCGGCCAGCAGCCTGAGCCCGGTGGTTGAGGGTCAGGATTTGCTTGAGCGCGAAACCTATCGCGATGTGACAGTGTACAAAGGCGATAAAACGTCTTTTGCCATCACGCCCCAGGTGGTGTTGATCGGCGCGCCGGAATCGGTCGAGGCGGCGCTGGATGTCATGGCAGGCGAAGGTGATCGCTTGATTGACCTGCCCGCTTATATCCACGTGATGGAAAACAGTGCGCCAAATGCATTGGTGAATGCCTATTTTGATGGTGCTCTGGCGCTGGAAACCCTGAGTTATATGCTGAACGGGGATGAATCCGCTGTGCCGCTGCTGAGTGCGTTGGGCGAGGCGTTATCCACGGCGCGCAGCGAAGCCGCTTTTGAGCAGGCGGTGCTTGGGAATTCGCTTGATGGCATTGGGATCAGCATCACGCCGGATACCCTGCGTTTTGGCACCGTGCGCGCCACTTTCACCCTTTATGATAGTGACCAGCCCGAACCAGAATCGATGGCTACTTTTAACACC
>JAIOHN010000569.1 GCA_019912985.1 Anaerolineae bacterium
GTATCAGTAGCACAAAGCGCTCGTCAAATCGGCTAAATAACTGGCTGAGCTTGTATGCAGGCGCGATAAAAAAAGAATAGCCTGTGTGAAAACGGAGATTACCGACTAATAAATTGCCGTTCGCAATCTCTTTGATTTGATAAAGCAGTGCAGCCTGATCGTCATCGTGATCCAGCGCTCCCAGTGGATAGCTGATATAGAAAATTCCGCGAACAAACAGCGTAACCAACAGCAGAATCAGGATGTGTCGCTTCATCATATCCCACCGGTAATTAAGCAGCCTGTTTATACCCTTGAAACGGTTGCTTGTGCAAACACAATCAAGTGCACGAATCCATTGTAGTCAAGCGACCCTCAAATAGCGTTTACCAATTGCGGTAACGTTGAAAACGCTCTGTATAGCAATTCTGGCAAAGACCGTAGCGATAACGGGCCGGCAGAGGCCGTTTACAGCGCGAACAGCGCCTGACGGTAGTGATATTATGCATGAGCGCAATATCAATGCGTGATGACCAGTAACCACGCCGTTCACGCACATCATCTTCATTCGCAGCAAATGCATTGAACTCACGTCGCCGTGCCAGCCACAGATAAATATCGGCACAGGTCACTGCCGTTTCGATATTTTCCAGGTCATGGCTGGTCGCAATATTTTTAGGCGCTTCTGGCGGCACTGGCATTGGCTCCTCGCTCAAAATACCATGCGCACAGTCGAGCCAGAAGGAGCGGCTGCTCTGGCGAGTCGGCGCGTTAATCAACTTCAGTGCGGTCGCCAACCCCAGTTGCTCGACCTGGGCATCGGTCAGCATCCGCGCCAGCTCAATGCGCTCGGACATATCCGCTGTTTTGATCGCTCCACGCAATGATTCAGGAATTGACTCCAACGAAGCCCACTGCACCAGTTTTTCAGCCAGGTTGCCAGGAATCATTTCCAGGTCCTCTACTGAGGGCGCGACCCGGGCATGAGTCAGTTTCGTCGGCTCTTCGTGATAGAGCTTGCGTACCAGCCGCAAATCTCGCTCATTGGTAGCGCCGATTTCGCCCGTTTTAGAAAGGCCATAGCGCCCTGCCCGCCCGCCAATCTGCTGCACTTCGTTGGCAGTCAGGTCGCGGATATTACGACCATCATATTTCTGCACTTCATAAAAGCAGACATAGTCCGCGGGCAGATTCAGACCCATGCCCACGGCATCAGTCGCAATGCAAATCTCTGTCTCGCCATCGGCAAAACGGTCAGCCTGTTTACGACGAACCTCCGGCGGCAGATTGCCATAGACCACGGACACACGCCGCTTCATCCCCTCCAGCGTAACTTTTAACTCCAGCACCATCTGTCGTGAAAATGCGACCAGAATGGTACGCGGCTCCAAATTTTGCAGCGGCCAGCTTTCATCTGCGACCTTGATCGGTGCCAGACGCTCATGTTCCACTACTTCCATTTGGATCGCCGCCGCATCCGCCATTTTCTGAATCAATTCCTGAGCAGTTAGCGGTCCAATCACATGGATTTCGGGAGCCTGGGCTTCCATCAATGCACGCGTCCACGCCCAACCACGATCCGGGTCCGCCAGCATCTGCGCTTCATCAATAATCACACAGTCGCCACTGTTGAAAGGGTTGAACATCTCGATGGTCGCAGCAGTAATGGTTGCGCCCGGAACCGGGATATATTCCTCACCGGTCAGCAAATTGCACAGGATACCGTCTCGGTTCAGGCGGTCGAAGATTTCAAAAGCCAGCAGGCGCAGCGGAGCGAGATACCAACCACTCCCCGCAGAGGCTAGTGCTTGTAGCGCATCATGGGTTTTACCGCTGTTCGGCGGCCCCACATGCAGCACAACCCGCTGTTCCACCCGGTCTTCATGGCGCCATGTGGGAAAAGCCGCCACCAGCCGGGACCGAAGCTCCTCGCGCCGCTGGCGCTCCTGAGCGTGCATCTCTTCCAGCAGGCGTTGTTCCTCGGCAAGCCGTGCGTCTCGCTCAGCCTGAATTTCGGCTTTTTTGTTCCTGACTGCTTCTTCAAATTCCCATAATTGAGTGGGCAGGTTCCACTTACCACGCACCTCGCCCCACAGCGGTTCGGAAGGGCTGACGCCAAGCCGTTTCAGGCGGCGGCGCAATGTGGCGAAATTGGTATTGGAGACCAACGCTACATCGCGCGCGCGTACGGTTTCGTATCCTAGCACTTGCTCGCTCAGCTCAGGATCGGTCGCCGCTGCCTCGATTTCGTGAGCAGGAATACGCACCCGTTCCTCAGGATCCATAAACGTAGAAAGCCAACCAGCTTCAATCGCACGATCTAAAGTAACCTGTTTGATGTTGAGGCGCTTGGCCGCTCGGGATAATGTGTAGGAGCGCGCCACAACCTGAGCACGATGTGTGCTGCCATCACGCGCGCCAGGACGTAACAGGGTACCAGATGCCTCCAGTACAGGCTGCCAATCCTCATCTTTAATACGAACGGCCTCCGCAGCGACTTTCTGCGCTGCCTGTGCATCACTGTTTTTAGGGCGAATCCACAGCGCACGGTATGGCTCAACTTTCATTCTCACGCTGTACTGCACCACGCCACCCAACGACAACATTTCATTCAGTTCAGTGATGCCAAATTTCTCAGCCAGCTCCGTTTGTGGCGCGGTTTGTCCTGGTTTTGCTCTCAAATAGTCGATTAAGTCTTGCTGCGCCGCCATAAGACTGTGCTGGCGGCGAATCTCGCCCATCGTACTGTCGCTCACACGTAATGGGTCATAGACAAAATCACCCTGCTTTTTGAGAAAGTTCTGCTTTAGCAACCTGGGAAGCAGCTCATCAACCTGTGCATCACGCTCAACCTCATCTACCAAAGCGCAGCCCTGGGTCTCATCCAGCGCTTTGAGTAGCGGCAGTGCATCCTCTAGTCCGTTCTCAACTAACGATGCGTTACGCTCCTGAATGCGTTCCACAATCGGCTTATCCAGCAGGACGCCGTTCTTGCTCATACTGGGGAAGGATGGATGAAACCACTTTCCAGCGACTTCCACCTGATCTTGAGTCAGACGTGTGGAGTCAAAGAAAATGTCATTGACCTGCCCAACTTTACTGGTAATCAGTGTTTTGCGGGCATCTTTGTTATACACACGAACCCGTTTATTCAGCGTTGAACGATGAATAAACCCTTCCGGCACCCGTTCTAGTATCCCCTCAATCAGTTCTGGGGCAAGTTTGATTTTCGCCATGTACTCACAATCATTAAATGGGCATCCAACCAGGGAATAAGTCTATTATACAAAACTGCACAGTACACGCGATTGGGAAGTTCTAACCTGTGGGAACCGTCGCCTGGGGTATGGCGGCACAATCGCCAGCTTCGCTCACCACATCCTCGCGTACCCAGCTCATATCCGCTAACTGCCACCAGATGAATCCATCATTCGCACGTATCTGCGAAACAACATCAGCGGATGTGCCAGCGGCAAGTTGCCCAGCAATCTCAAAACTGACTCCAGGGCCACTGCGTTGATTGGCAGCACCACCTTCCGCGCTCACTAAGCAAGCTCCATTTGGTGTAGTAGCAGGCAGTTGGTAAACCCAGAGTTGGCTCACTTCACAGGTGGCGCTGCTGCCGTTGGCCCGTAAGGACAGGCCATACGACCCGGTACGTGCGGTTATGGGCAAATCAGATATGACAAGCTCGTTATTCACATAGACAACCAAACGCTCGCCAAGCACTAGAAACAGGACTTGTTGTGCCTGATTAGGCGTCGATTCAAGCGGGACCACCTGCTCAGAGAGGCGCTCACCATCGGAGTCGATCTCGGCAGCCACCAGAGCACCTTCACTACTCAACCCAACTTCGATTGATCCCTGTGCTGCCACCCTCGCCGCCAGCGAACAAGTTTCACCCTGGGGCGTAGTGGATGTCAGCGTCAACTTGCCCGCCACAATCACGTTTTCATGCTGCGCTTGCTGTGCCAGAGGTTGGAAAGCGTTGTTCACGCCACTGACAAAAGCGTATGGTTGCGCAAAGACCAGTTCACCGCCCGGCTCGATCAACTGACTGGCTTCCAGTTCCGCAGTGACGGCCTGCCATGCTTCACCTGAAGCGACTAATGACTCAGGAGCAGGTGCAGGCGGCACATCAAAGCTGGCGATGATGTCGATTATCTGCTCATTTACCGCCGCAATATCCCCATCCTCACGGTAGGCATCCACCAATCCCAGACGACCATCCCGCAGACGGATGGCTGTCAGCATACCGCTGTTGTTCTCAATTGGATTCACATAGCGATAAGTAGCGGCATCGCGGTTGTCAATACGTGTGGTCGTCAGATCGAGCGTTTCGAGGTCATTGAGCGTCATGACCAGATCCACCAGAATAGCGGGGTCGACAATATTGCCAATGAGATAGGCATTAAGGACTGTAGGTGAATAGAGGGTTAAGTGAAGCGCATCATCCTGCAAGTAGAGGAAACCTGAACGCTCATCCAGATCGAAGTTCCAATTAGATGGATAATCCACGGTGATGCTGTGATCAGCCGCCGTATAGGTCATCTCATCCTGTTGAGCCTGGACTATCATGACCGGCAGTATAAGGAGCAGCAGAAATATCCCTCTCAGAAATCGCCCAAGCCTGTTCATGTAAGTTCCACCGGCTTTTGATACCGAATATATTCGGTCAAGCTGCGAAAGCCTACGCTTTCGTAAAGGCTGCGCGCGCCAAAGGCATCAGCGGCATCAGTGAATATACGAATATGCTTGACATCGCGCTGCTGCAATGCCCGAACCGCACCGACTAAAAGCGCACGTGCCAGCCCTTGACCACGCCAGGCCTCTCGCACACTGAGTTCGCTGATTTCGCCCACACCACGCCCACGAATTTCGCTCAGCGCCACACCGGCAACTTCATCACCATGCCAGGCAATTTGCCACAGCGCAGGATCAAAACCGGGGTTGGAGACGATGTTGCCCAGGAACTTAATATAATCCTCATCGGTGGTACGCCGATGCCCCCACTCATCGACAAATGCTTCCTCATTGGCCTGCCATATCGCCCGGTAATCTGCCGGTGTTGCCGGTCGCAGCTCAAATTCGGCTGGCATTTCTGCCTGCGGCAGTGGGTGCGACTCATCATAGCCCAGTTCAATAAAACTATGTACCGGTGTGTATCCTTCTGTGACCAGCAGTTCATTGTAGGTGGCTTCACGGCTGGTGGTGTTGGCCTGGAAGACCGCCCTACCCACCGTCCCGTGTGCCTGCACCAACTGGCGGATGCGATTCTCGGCCCAGCGCAAAGTCGCCGTGCCAATGCCATGTCCACGCCAGCGGGGGGTCACGCGTCCGCGATGATAGTAAATCCAGGTATCATCCGCCTGTGTCCACCAGCGCACCCACTGAAAACCAATGACTGTCCCATCTAATGAGACCAGAAGCATATCTTCAGCAAGGTCAATATTATCCGCCTGTGAGAATGAATCTTTCAACTCAGCAACAGTCGGAACACCCGCCTCCGAAGATAATGGATCAACCTGATCATAGTCCTGGCAGGCTTCAATGATGGCAACCATGGCTGCAAAATCGGAAACATCGGCAAAGCGGCGAAATGCTAACCCAGGCAGAGAGGGCGCATCAGGCAGTTCGAGGTATTGGTAATCAGTCATGCAGTCTCACAAACTCTGAAGCAATAGTCGTTAAAATCTCTTGCCAGTGATTAAAGAATACGGCATGGCCTTCGTCTGGATAAAAGGTTGCCGTACAAGCTGGAATCATTTCATCAAGATAATGCCCCATTTTAGAGGGTGCAATCCTGTCCTGTTCGCCATGCCACAGAAAAACCGGAATCGCTATGTCACGGCATTTAAAACGCCAGGGACGCGATAGCGCCATCACATCGTCGATAAAGGCCCCACTACCCTGACGAAACGTATCAAGAATACTGGTAAGCCACATTTTACGAAAGGCTTCTTCGTGAAAAATCGCCCGATCCGATTCACATAACGCTGATGTGTCGAGCCGTGAGAGGTAGGTTTCGGGATCATCTATGGCTTCTCGTACGCCAAACCACATGACCAACCGCAGTAACCAGGGAGCCCGATAGCCCATCTGGAAAGAATTTCGCAGCATTGGAATCATATCGGTTTTCAACCCACGGCGATTCATCGGACTGATACTGCTCGCGATGGCTACGGTAGTCAAACGTCGAGGGATTTTGTAAGCACATGAAAGTGCATAAGCACCACCCGCAGCCACACCCAGCACAGCAAAGCGATCAATGCCTAAATTATCTGCGAATTCGGCTACATCGTCCGGCCATTGCAGCAACCTCCGCGTAGGCTGCGAGTCCGAAAGGCCAAAGCCAGGTCGATCTATCGCAATGAGTCGCAAGCCTAAGTTCATGGCAATCGAATCATCAGGATGGTGAAAGTGGCGGGATCCAGGCAGCCCATGAAACAAAAATACGGGTTTTCCGCCTGGGTCACCATATTCAGCGTAGCCTAGATGGCGCCCGCTACGTAGTTGTATCCGTTTATCGGTGCCGGTCTCAGACATCCTGCTTTTTTCAACCATACCTCAACACCACGGATAGCCAATGCCCTTACAAATTTCAGCGGAGCGCAAAACATTTTGCAAACAACTTCGTTTTCCATAGAGATAGGCTCATGACCACCACCCTACTACACCGACAGTCATGAGAATGATAATTTATTTTTCCTTATTATAACTCTATCGTATTTTAACGGGCATAGACAGCCAGAACCCCTGGGACAGGAT
>JAIOHN010000570.1 GCA_019912985.1 Anaerolineae bacterium
GTCTCTACATCATGCGCGAACGGGCTGAACTTCTAGACGCCGACATCCAGGTCTCCAGTTGTCCGGGCAGCGGCACACAGGTTACGCTTACACTACCGCTTGACAGCACAATCGGCGAGGCGAAAGATGGCTAACTCTATCCAGCTGGTGATCGTAGACGATCACACGCTCTTTCGTAAAGGCTTGGTGGGCCTATTACGTGAGGAGCCTGACTTTCACGTCATTGGCGAGGCCGACAGCGGGTCTGCGGCGGTTAAGCTATGCCAGCAGACCCAACCCGACGTCGTCCTGATGGATGTCCACATGCCTGACGGAGATGGCATTCAAACCGTAGACACCCTGAAACATATGATGGATGTGCGGGTGCTCATGCTCACCGTCTCGGATAAAGACGACGATTTAATGGGGGCACTGGCGGCGGGCGCAGATGGCTACCTACTCAAGAACGCTGAACCGGAGGAATTGGCACAGGCTATCCGACGTGTTGCAGCAGGGCAAAGTGTGCTCTCACCGGAAGTGACGGCACGGGTCATGAAAGCCGCGGCCAACCAGCGCCGTCTTTCGAGTGAATCCTTAAGCCAACGCGAGCGCGATGTGCTGCAAAGACTGGCACAAGGGGCCACCACGACCGAGATTGCCGACGATCTGGTGATTTCTGAAAACACGGTCAAGACCCATGTCCATCGTGTACTCAAGAAGCTGGGAGTCACGAACCGGACCGCTGCCGTTGCGATAGCGGCAAAACAGGGATTGATCTCGGTCGAGTAATTGTTCACCGGCTTCTTCCAGCCTCAGTCATTACGTTTTTTCCACGCCAGGCACTATCAGGTGACACTCGGTGTCGCCCATTCGAATGACAAGAAAATCACCATGTATTCACCTCTTTTTATGACAAGCCGAGGACTCAGATCGCGTTATACTCGCAATCCACTCCGCTCTGCACCACGACATCAGCGACAATCGGGCAAATGAGCAAAGGGGATCGGGATGCGAAGAGACCTCATCTATGTTGCTATTCTGTGGCTTGTACTCACAGCCATTGGTGAAGCATGGGCTTTGAACACGAATTTCATGCCTGCAATGGCGGCTGAAGAAGCCGAGATCGTCGACGAAGCATTCCGCACCCTCATGATTATGGGCGTGCCGGTTGCAGCCCTGGTGCTGGCTGTGCTGGGTTACAGCTTCTTGCGCTTCCGCGTGCGCGGCGAACCTTATACTGATGGGCCATCCGTGCGGAACTATCAGCCGCTGGCTGTTGGCTGGTTTGTGGTGACGACGGCGCTGGCTGTCCTGGTGGTCTTCAACCCTGGCCTGGAGGGCCTGAATAAGCTGAATGCCGACGCGAACGCCGACCTTGTCATCCAGGTCGAAGGCGAACAATGGCACTGGAATGTGACGTACCCCCAACATGATCTGAGTTACGCGCGTGCATTACAGATCGCGCTACCGGTTGATACCCGTGTCCGCTTCGAACTGACCTCCAAAGATGTGATTCACTCTTTCTGGATTCCCGCCTTTCGAATGAAGATGGATGCCCTGCCTGGACGGACGACCATTTTATACGTGACGCCGACGGAACTCGGCACTTTTGAAGACGATCCCAATCTGCGCGTTCAATGTGCAGAGCTGTGTGGCACCGGTCATGCCTGGATGCGGATGAGTGTGCGTATTATGGAACCGGCAGAGTTCGAGCGCTGGCTCGACGAAGCCCGCGAAGTCACATCCGGTGGGGCTATGGACATGGCCGGGATGGATATGGGCAGTGGTGACGGGATGGACAGCACGAACACAGCAGAGATGACCCCTGAGATGGATATGGGGGCCGACGATGAGATGGACGACATGAACATGCCAGAAGCGACGGCCATGCCTGAGATGGACGTGAGTGATATGCAAAATGGCGATGGGATGGACAGCACGAACACAGCAGAGATGACCCCTGAGATGGATATGGGGACTGGCGATGGGATGGGCGACATGAACATGCCAGAGGCGACGGCCATGCCCGACATGGACATGAATTCCAGTTCGAGCGGTGGCTGAGGTGTCGTTTTTCAGGCGGGAGGAAAATATGAGAACGATTGTCAAAGGGCTGGTGGGAGGCGCGATTGCCTTCTTAATTGGAGCAGGGTTGGTCGCGCTGATTCGCTCACTTACTGGCGTGCCCGCGTGGTCGACCGAACAGGCAATTACCGTAGGTTGGCTTTTCGCCCTTATCGGCTGGCTCCTGGGGGTCGGTATCTGGGATTACTGGGCGCGCGAGTGGGTCAACCTGCCGCTACGCGAAAATAATGCGGTGGGTCTGGCGCGTTATTTCACCTTCAACACCGACCACAAAGTGGTGGGCGTTCAATATCTGATAACCTTCGTGTTTCTGTTCCTGCTGGCTGGACTCCTCGCCATGGTCCTACGCCTGGAGTTGATGCAGTCGGGTCGTGATTTCCTGAATGGCGCGGAATACAACAACGTTATGAGCCTGCACGGTACGATCATGATTTTCGTGGGTGTGGCGGCCACAGTAGGCGCTTTTGGCAACTATATCGTGCCCATCATGATCGGCGCAGAAGATATGGCTTATCCTCGCCTCAACGCCTTGAGCTTCTGGTTTGTGCCGCCGGTGGTGATCTTGCTGCTTGCTTCGGTGTTTGTAGGTGGATACGATACCGGATGGACAGGCTATGCCCCGCTGGGTACGGTGACGCGCCTGGGAGAGATCTATTATAATCTGGCCTTTTTCACCCTGGGCTTTTCCTCTATTCTGGGTTCCATCAACATTCTGACGACGATTATAACCCTCCGCACGCGAGGCCTGGGTTGGGGGCGGCTGCCGATTTTCGTCTGGAGCGTCTTCGGCACGTCTGTGCTGACCCTGATCTTCACGCAGTTCGTGGCCCTGGCAATGATCATGAATCTGCTGGATCGTGTGGCGGGATTTTCATTTTTCGACGCCGCGCAAGGTGGCGATCCGCTTTTCTACCAGAACGTGTTCTGGTTCTATTCCCATCCGGCAGTTTACGTCATGATTCTGCCCGGCCTGGGCATCGCGTTGGAGATCATCGCTCATTTCTCGCGCAAGCCGCTGTTCGCCTATAAGTGGGCTGTTGGTGGGATGTTGGGAGTAGTGGTTTTGAGCGCGGTGGTGTGGGCACATCACATGTTCACCAGTGGCATGTCTGGGCCGCTACGAATCCCCTTCATGATTACGACCGAACTGATCTCTGTGCCCACCGGCCTGGTCTTTCTCTCGGCTTTGGGCACCATGTGGCAGGGCAGACTGAATTTGAAAACGCCGATGCTGTTTGCGCTGGGTGTGATCTTCAACTTTCTCATCGGCGGCATGACCGGCATTTTCCTGTCCGATATTCCAGTTGATATTCACTTACAGGACACATTTTTCGTTGTCGGGCATTTCCACTACACGATAGTCGGCGGCGGGATCTTCGCGCTTTTTGCCGGGATTTATTACTGGTTCCCGAAGATCACCGGGCGGATGTACAACGAGGCCCAGGGCAAAATCCACTTCTGGTGGATGCTGATTGGCTTCAATCTGACCTTCCTGCCGATGTTCTCGCTGGGAATGAATGGTATGAACCGGCGTGTTGCCGATTACCTGCCAGAGCTAGGCGGGGGAAATATGTTTGTCAGTCTGAGCGCTTTCTTTCTGGGCGCGGGCTTCCTACTCTTCGTTTACAACATGATCCGGTCGATGGTTCAGGGTTCTGTCGCCGGGGCCAATCCCTGGGGAGCGCGCACACTGGAGTGGCAGGTCCCTTCACCACCCCCGCTCAGGAATTTCGAGCAGATGCCGGAAGTGGTAGGCGATCCCTACGGATATGGTGAGCCAGATTCGACTCATGCGGTGATTCCAGCCCCAGCGGGAGACTAGCACGCATCAATCAGCGACTCTTTTCTCGATCAATGACCTGGTGGAGACGAAATATTATGGAAACCAAAGAACGTGGATGGAGGCGAGGTTGGATTGTGTTTGGGGTGTTAGCGTTATTGACCGCCGCTGAATTTGGCGTCAGCCTCGGTCTTGAGAATCCGCTGCCGGTGCTGGCGGTGATTGCTCTGGCAAAGGCAGGCGCGATAATCGCTTATTTCATGCGCCTGGGCGACCTGAAGGCGCTGTGGCGTGGGGAGAGTGACGCATGACGGCGGCAACGCATCATGAAGAGAGCGGGCGTTATTCGAGAATGCTTATTGACCGCACCGGTCTCTGGTTGTTCCTGTTATCTGAAAGTATGCTGTTTGTGGGCCTGCTGGCCGGGCGTTTTTACCTCCAGGGCACCAACCGTCCCGCCGAACTGAGCCAGGTTCTGGGATTGGTGATTACCTCGATTCTGCTGCTGAGCAGTCTCACGATGTATCGCGCCGAAGTCGCCATCACCCACGGTGACCGGTCTGCTTTCCTGAGCAACACGCTGTTGACCCTTGTATTAGGTCTGGTCTTTGTGGGCGGTGTCGCCTACGAGTGGTCGCAGGCCTTCATGCATTTTCCACCGAACACAGCTTTTGGCACCGTGTTTTTCTCCATGACAGGTATGCACGCGCTGCACGTGTTGAGCGGCTTGATTTTGCTTGCGCTGCTGTACTGGAACGGTCGGCGGGGCAGATTCGGCGCAGAGGATCATTGGACACCGGAGGCAGTTGCAAAGTACTGGCACATGGTGGATGTCGTCTGGGTGTTCTTCTATGCGGCGCTCTATCTGGTCTAGGCCATGACGGATGTGGAAGGATAGACGGATGAAGAACGGGTATCTCTTTCTATTGATGCTGGTGGCTGCGCTTATCCTGCTGCCGGGCTGTGCTCAGGTGCTGGCAGCCACTCCCAACGAAGACGGTGCAATTGAGGTCGTCCTGTCGGACTACAGTTTCCAGCCAGACACTATCCGTGTGAAAGCGGGCCAGGCTGTAACCATCCTGCTGCGGAACGAAGGCGACAAGATCCACGAATTCATGATTGGGCGCGATGCACGTGTCGAAGGAAATTTCACGGAAGGTTTTGCCGTTGATTTCTTTGCCGGGATTACGCCTGAGGTCACAGGACCTGGGATGGTGATGGGCCGCCCAGACATGGAGATGGGTGGCATGGATATGGGTGCGGAAGGTACGGCCATGCCGATGGCAGAACCGACGGAAGAGGCACCCATGAATATGGGTACGGACAGCGAAGACATGGACATGGCCCAGCCGACCGGAGAGGCTTCTATGAATATGAATATGGATATGGATGCTGAAAATACCGCGATGTCCATGCCCGAACCCACTGAAGACGCATCGACGAGCAGGGAGGCGGGTGGTGAAAACATGGACATGCCGATGAACGAAGACACGGATCATGCCGACGAGGACGAACATGCAGAGCTGGCCCAGGGTGAATTCGGCGCACTCCAGATGCCGGAAATGGATGCCCATGCCGGTTTCATGGTGATGATCGATCCGACCGTGATCGCTTCAGGAGAAGTCACCGCCATCACCTTCACGGTGCCCGAAGACAACGTAGGCACGTGGACATTCGGCTGCTTCCAGGAACGCGGCCAGCACTTCGATGACGGCATGCGCGGCACGTTCATTGTGGAAGGAGCCTGAATCGGATGGGTTACAGCGGAGGTCCACCACCTATGGTTAGCAAAACCGAGATTGGCTATGAATTGAGGTTGGTGTCCGCTGCATCGGGCTGGCGCAAGTGGGCAAACACGCTTGCAGTGTTGTTCAAACTACGGATCGTTGCCCTGTTGTTGTTCGCTGCGATGGGTGGCGCTTTTCTGGGAGCGGGCGGCTGGCCTGGCTCTGGACCGCTAGCCGTGCTGCTGACCACCGGAGGGATGGCCGCGTCTGGAGCATCGGCTCTGAATCAATACCTCGAACGCGATATGGACAAGCGAATGGGACGAACCCGTTCACGACCACTTCCGGCTGGCGATATTGCTCGACCGGTATGGGTTCCGTTGGTAGGTGTTGCGTTGGTACTGCTGCCCTCGTCCCTTGTGTTTCCGTTCAATCCGGCGCTTTCCTTTTTTCTGGTGTCAGGCGCAGTCATCTACGTGGGCGTATACACCCTCTGGTTGAAGCCGCGCACAATCCTCAACATTGTGATTGGTGGAGCAGCCGGCAGTGCAGCGGTGCTGAGTGGCGGCGCTGCTGTAGGGAACTGGCACGCTTCTGGGGTAATCATCCTTGCACTGCTGATATTCCTCTGGACACCGGGCCACTTCTGGAGTCTGGCGATCCTGTACCGGAACGACTACCAGAGAACCAACGTGCCGATGCTTCCTGCAAAGACGAACCTGCGAACAGCAGCGTTCTGGGTGCTGGTCCATGTGGTCGCAACCGGACTGGCGGCCCTCCTGCTTGGTTTCATTTCCGCTCTAGGCTGGATCTATATGCTCCCTGTGACCCTTGCAACAGCGGAACTACTGCGCCGCAGTGTGCGCCTGCTGGGGAAGCCAACCCCACTTCATGCCCGATCCCTGTTTATGGGTTCAAACATATACCTGTTCGTCGTAGTGTTGTTGATTTGCCTGGATACACTCTGAGTACAGACAAAGAAGTGCTGAGTGCTGAGTTTTTGAGCGAGACATCGCTCTCAACATCCCAAAGAACTTATCTGTTTGTACTTGGTAACTGCTCTTCAGCAATGCTGGCTGATAAGAGAGAAGCTCTCCTAGACATTTTCGGTGGAATGTCAAGATTTTTTCGCCTCCTTCGTTTGTTCTCGGAAACCTATCCTCAGAAACCTTGAGGCTAGACTCCGCAGCTGGTGCCACCCCGAGGCGGCTGTTCCAGCAGGTTATTTGCACCCAGCCACTGATGGACAGCCTGATAACCGGCGCTGGAGAAGTAGTTCCGCCCGACCGCTTCACGCGTGTCGATCTCAGCGAAATCCCACCCTTGGGTAGCATAAAAGAAGGTCGCCAACTCAGCGGTCTGCTGCGGGAACCAGAAGGCATTGAAGTGTTTGGCTGCCTCGAACATCTCGTCAACGGTAGCGTCCTGTGCCGCCATCAGTTCGAGCAGTCCCAGCATTGCCATACCGTGATTGCAGTCAGCGAATGCGGTGTGGTTGTTACAGCAAGGGCGAAAAACGGCATAGGCAACTTCCTCCAATCGGGCCTGCTGCTGTGAGGTCAGCCTGACGAGCGGCACGCTGGAATAAAGCTCGTCGATGGGCAAACTGCCAACGGTCCACCCTCCCGTCGACGCAAATACGTCAATACGGCCTTCGCTGTACTGTGCCAACGGCCCCTCCTCCAGGATTAGATTCTGGTTCGTCAAGCCGAAAGCCCAGAAGAGGTTAAGCAGGAAATAGGCACTCTCTTTGTCGATACCGATGGGTATGTCGCCACCCTCGGATAGAATACGCAAGTGTTCATCTGACAAAGGTTGACCCGCCCGATCATAAATCTGAACAAAACGGTCGAAGTCAATTGCACCCGCATCCAACAGTTGTGGCCCGATGTCACCGAATGTTGTCGCAAGCGTGTACTGCTCCGGCAGCCTGATGGCCGCTTCTGCGGGTTGAGCGACAGCAGGTTCTATTTGACCAGATACGCTGCCCGTCTCACTGCGCACGCCAACGGCGTATCCGCCAATCAGGCTGAAAGTGATGGCTGTCAGCAAAAGCGCGAAAGAGCGAAAACGACTCCGTCGTGCAATCACTCCTCTATTTACCGAATCAGCTTGATCGAGGATCGTCACGTCAACTTCCTTGGTCAAGGAACCACTCAAAAACACGTTCCGGGACGCTCACTTCACGGATGATCAGCGTGACCTGCTTCGCGCCATCCAGGAATAATCCCCCATCTACAGAAACCGGGAAGATCAGTTTCCCTGTCACATGATGTCCAGACTGGGGCGCATCCCAGGTCAATGGGGTCACTGTCTGTCCCCTATCGTTTGACAGAATGGATAGGGTCGCTAGATCCATAGAGAGTTCAACTGAATGGGTGTTCATAGCGATGTCGAATTCAAGTGTCTCGTCGCTAGTTGTTAGCGGTGTGACTGCTATCGAAACAGGCCCCTGTTCATCATAAAGCGTGTTGTTGTAGAAGGCGGACGATGCTAAGGTTGTGCCAGGTGCATTATCACACGCGACAAGGAGAAATGCCGGTACGATGAAGAAGAATAGTCCCCGTTTCATATTCCCTCCGAAGCCAATGGGATCATTCGCATCACCCTACGGCGCTCTCGCAGGAGGATGAAGAGCATGACTGCGATACCGACCAGCGTCGTGCCTAAACCAACCAGCATGAAGACAGTCCGATACTCAGCCAGAAAGGTCACCGCTGCCGTCAGGCCGAGAACTGGCAGGACATCGGCGACATGGTGGGCGCAGCACGCCACCATCGCCACAGTGGAGGTCGTACCAGCAGCGCCGGTGAGGGCACCGGAAGGACCCATGCTGGATACCGGCACGAACAGTCGCTTTTTTAAGATCGTATACAGCCCCACCTGCACGCCGAATCCAAGTATAATCGGCAAAACGATCAGGCGATCTTCCCAGAATAGCTGAAGAGCATGGGCAGGGCTCTCCGCCAGAGAAACGATGACCAGATACAGGGCCGTCAGGAACATGGCTCCCAACAGGCCCGTTCCAAGAGGCCATGCAATACGCTTCGTTGCCATACTTATTCTTCTCCTGTGAAGCTGCCCGCTAAAAGCGCCGGGACGTCCATAGCCGGAACCAGTTTCACCACTTCCGCCTGATAACGATGGCGACCGTCGTTGCCTGCTTCCGCGACAGCATGCACCAGGTCTGGCGGCTCCACTTGCGCCGGGTCGTAGGCCACTGCAGCCAGTCCGATCTCCAGCGTAACCTCGACCAGAAGGACGCCATCGAGCTGCAACAGCCCATTGTGCACACGTGTGGCACAGCGAGGGCAGCCCATTCCCCGGACAGCCAGGAAAGCCGCCTGTGCCGTCGCCAATGCTTCTCGATCGATAGGTTTTTCTAAAACGTCTACGTGGCAGTTCTCATCTCTTCTCATCACACTTGATCCTTGCTGATATGAGCGATCCCAATTGATAACGCGGCGGAACAGAAGCGAAGTTGGTTTATGCCGGTGTGCCTGCTCATGTCACGTCCAATGCCCTGGGCGTAAAACAACGGTTTGCCAATGCTCAAAATGCATAGCAGCCTCTAGACTGTTGCCAGTATCAACAGGCCCATGACAACAACGCCACTGCCGAGTGCCAGACGCACCCAGTCTTTGTGGTGCAGATTCCAATGGGCCATGCGACTGAGTGTCGGACGGGAGGTTGCCGCAAGGAGAATAACCACCAGAGGCAGGACAAAAACCAGGTTATAGAGCACCAGGTACGTATAGCCAGCCAGTGCGGTCGACTGAAGCGCCAGCAGGCTCAGAATAGCCAGGTATACCGCGCCGCTGCAAGGCACGGTGCAGAGTCCGATCAGAAACCCGCCGAACACAAGCGCTGGAATTGTCGCTCGCCTGCCCATTTGCCGGGCCACTGAGCCAAGCTGGCCGGGGGCCTGCAACCGCCAGCGCCACTCGGGTACAAAATAATCCTTCAGCATCCATAGACCAAGCAAAACGGCTACCAGTGCGCCTAATCGGGCCGGGAGATGCTGCTGCGTGAAGAAGTTCGCCGACTGGAGCAGCCCGATACCGAGGGCAAGATAGGTCAGAAATACGGCGGCGATGTAGATACTGCCCATCCCCACCAGTCGAGTGCGTAGGGCGGTGACGTTTTGCTCACCAACTTTCAAGGTCGCCGTGATGGCCGTAATAAACAGGAGGAGAACAGTGAACGCGCAGGGGTTGATGCCGTCTATCAACCCGGCGATGACGATGGTGGGCAGAGTGATCTGCGGCAGGTACATCTGCATTGCAGAGTCCGGCGCATTGGGATGCCAGAGTCCGGCCAGGCCCAAAGCGCCAAGACCTATCATGCCCAGAACGGCTGCAATGGTAATATCGCGAAGGCGGACATTCATGGTTTATATCTCAACAACCAATGTGCCTTGCATGGTCGGGTTGGCCCGGCCACCGCAGCAAATATCGCAGTAGAAAGTGAAAGTTCCTGGTGTATCTGGCGTGAAGGTCGCGAAGTTGCTCCCCAGAGGCGGTGCAATGACGTTCAGCCCTAACTCATCAACAGCCCATTGGTGCTGGCCGCCACCATCGGTATGATACTGGTTGTCCAGGCTGGTCAGCCGGATGGTGGTTTCCTCACCGGCACGAACACGGATGACATTCTGGCTGAAACCACCCATGCTGGCACTGATGTCAATCGTATTTGGCGCTGGTGAGGGCGTTTTCGGGGAAAGCGCAGCAAACAACAGATAGCCGGCGATACCAAGAACAAACAGCGCGATCAGGCCAAAGCTGAGCGCTCGCAAATTCCTGTGCTTCCGCTGCGATTTTGTATGGCGTTTATATTTACGAGATTTCATTGTTTGAGTCCGATTATTTGATCCAGCCATTCCTTCAACAGCATACGGTCACTCCGCTCATCCTCAACAGCGCGTAATGGCTCGTTAAAATCAGGCTGAATTGCCTGCGCCATTGCGTGGCAATGTCATGTATTTTCTGTGCAATTCATCATGCCAAACATTGAGAAGGGTAATCTCAAGCAGCAATAGTATTGCAGCTGCGAGTATTTAACCTTCACTGCTGTAACAACTCTCGTAGATATGGTTAACTCCAGATACAATCGATAATCGTCCAAACGTTGTCAAGCCATAACAACAGGTGGACAACCAGCATTTAGGCATGATGCGAATAGTGCTCAGGGGAATCTGCGACCAAGCTAAGTCTGAGAATTTCTTAAAAACCTTGCTGTCCGGAACGTAATCACCAGCCGATCTTTCGGTGGAGTGCGTATGATGCCATCCTTGCCAGTGAGCTGTCCACGCGGGGTATTGCGAATCGTGCGGCTCTCTAGCACACCGAAGTGCTCAATCTTCGCTCGCCCCCCAGGAGTACGTCTAGGAGCGAGCACGGGATGCCATCAGCCACAACCACACCTATTGTCAGTTCCGGCCCTTAATTGAGGATTTCGAGACCTATTTGAACGAGACACCATTTTCAACCGACTTCATGGATGCCTTTACTCCTCTTGGATTACGCGTCTTCTAATTGGTTTATCCATAAGTTCGTTCAAAACATCGGTTGGATCGTATACACTCACCGGTGCGCGGGTCGAGCCATCCAACACGCCAATGTAATCCTGCGTGGTTTTCACATCCGAATGACCAAGATTCTGCCGGATGACCTCGGTCGGGATACCCGCTAGGAACAGGTTGCGGGCGTAGCTGCGGCGCAGGTCATGGGGCGTGACCGTCGTCGGCACACCGTCGATGGCGATCGGATAACGCCTTAACATCCGCTGCACGCTGCGCGTCGTCATGCGCTTGTATGTCGCGCGCTGCTCCAGCATATCACCGCGTCCGTCGCTCATGGCCGTGAACACCGGGCCACGTTTGCACCCTTCGAGCCAGAATTCCGCAATCCGGCGCGCCCAGAGCATGTCGCCATAGGGCACCATGCGGGCTTTGGCCCCCTTGCCGGATTTCACCCGCAGCGCCGGGACGCCGCCGTAAGTCTGATAGAGGTCATCCACCTCTAACCTGACGATTTCGCCTTCGCGCAAACCGGTCGCCAGCATGAGTGCAATGATCGCCACATCGCGCTGCCCGCGCAGTGTGGTCACATCAGGCTGCATCATCAGGGCTGCGCCCTGCGCCGGGGTCAGCCGGAGACGCTGGCTGTCGGCCTCATCCTGGGTCGTCGTCACCGCTACCCGCGACCGCTCCGGGTCAATCGCCCGCGCTAATCTCAATTCAAGCTCGTCAGCTTTGGCTTTAATCGTGGCGAAATCGTCGTCGGGAAACCGCCGTTCCAGGTAGGCCACTAGCGTCTGGCGGTGTTCCAGGCTATTGACCAGCATCTTGTAGCTGCGCCGGATGTTGGACAGATGCACCTTCACGCTGGACGGCACGAGGGTCGCCAAGAGATGGTCGCGGTAGCTCTCCAGATCGGGCTGGTAGAGCTGCCGTCCGGTTTCAACCAGCCAGCGGTTATAGCGCCGGAGCTGCGACACCACGTTTTTGTCTGCGGAATGGGGCGGCAATTGCTGCTTTCGGATGACGTGTACAAGGTTCAAATTTTGTGTCATTTTGCTCTCACCTAAACTGTCGCATTTACTCATTTATACGACAGATTATAACGCTCTTTTTGCGGACTTTTCAAGCCCATTTGTGAGGCCGCCGATGAGATAGAGCAGGACAAGCTTCATCAGATATTGCAGATACCTCCATATATACCCACACCTGTAATTAAATAATTGGCAGGGAGCAGCGTTGCGATGTCGTACAAGTCGAACCAGGCCGCAGCACTGCCTAGTTTGACAAGCCGGTCGATGTCCAAATGCCATCCAATTGCAACGGGTACGGGCTTTCTATGCGCTGTCCACCGGCGTTTGAGTTTTGAGTGACTATCCACTACAATGATGTCGTAGTTGCCGATTCGCTGAGGAAGTCATATGGCCGACGATTTGTATCGCAAAGCGAGAAACAAGAATGCAAAAGGACTGGGAAAGTTCCTCGGCGAACTGGAACTGGCGGTCATGCGTGTTATCTGGGACCGGGAACCAGCGACCGTGTCAGATGTCCTAGAGACCCTTCATCAAGAAGAAGGACGTCGGTTAGCTTATACCACCGTCATGACTATCATGAGCCGCTTAACTGAAAAAGGCTGGCTGGTGGCAGAAAAACAGGGGCGGGCCTTCTCTTATCGAGCCGTGCATTCACGTCAGGAGGCGGAAGCAGCAGCAGTAAGTTCCGTTATGCGCGCGCTGCTGGAAGATTTTGGTGATGTCGTCGTCACGCAGTTCGTAAAAGAACTCGACGATCTCGACCCGAACCAACTCGCCCGCCTGGCGAAGCTGGCCGATGAGCCGGAGGAAGCGGATGATAGAGAATAGACCGCTCTATAACCTATCTACCAGCGCACTGCTACTCGCTATCATTTGTATTGGTACGGTGAGCTTGTGTGGATGGCTGGTCGCCTGGTGTTTGAGTGGCACACCCTTCAAACAGATTTTCCTGGTGATGATTTTGCTGTCGATTGGATTATTTACCCTGCTCAGGCAAATCCGGAGAACCCAGCGCTGCATAGGTGATCTCCTGCTCTCTGCCGAGGCTGCTTTGCCTGAGCACCTTCAAATGCAGATCGCCCAACGAGGGATTGACCGCTCAAATATCATCCTGGTGCAATCTGCGGAGCCGCTGGCGTTCTGTTCTGGTTTTCTGAAGCCGCACATTTGCCTCAGCACGGGTCTGGTAGATTTGCTGTCTCCAGCTCAACTCCAGGCGGTTTTGCTGCACGAAGATTACCATCGGCAGCGCTTTGACCCCCTGCGCATTTTAGTGGTCAGAGCCATCAGCGCGGCGTTGTTCTTCCTGCCCTTCGTTCGCGAGTGGCGCCGACTTTTCGAAATCAAACTTGAACTCGAAGCGGACCGCTATGCGGTTAGCCTGTCGAGCAAAGTGGCGCTGGCCGGTGCTTTGCATCAACTGCTCAACTATTCCCCTAGCCGATTATCCATTTCTGAAGCGGGTATCATCACTGCCGGCTTGAGCGCGAATACGGCTCGGATCGCTGCCTTGCTGGGCGAGCGCGCTAATCCTGAACAAATCTCACGCAAAAGTGTCATCTCCAGCACGGCCATCCTCTGGGTTATTTGCTTCATCCTGATGATGTGACGCTCTCACTCAATCTGTTGTCTTGACTTTGTTCAGACGAATTACTACACTTGTGTAGTAGATTGTACGTTTTGAGGCAATAGTGAATTTATCCATTATCGGGTCCATAAACCACAGATATTTGGCAATCACGCTATTATCACCCTTCATCATTTCGGCCTGTTCGAGCTTACCAGCGTCACAGGCTATTGTTGAGGGTTACGGCGGCACGCCGCTCGACGAACCAGCGCCAGACTTTGAACTCAGCGATCAGTCGGGACAAGCCATCCGGCTCTCGGATTATCGTGGCAAGATCGTTGTTCTGGCCTTCTTTGACAGCCAGTGCGATGACGTTTGCCCACTAACGGCCCATGAACTGCGGCGCACGTATCAGGCCCTTCAAGCTAGGGTCGATACGGTCGTTTTCATAGCTGTGAACGTCAATACAGAGGCAAGTTCACTTGAAGCGGTCGAGAGCACGACTCAGCGCTGGCAGTTGGATGACATCCCCAACTGGCACTTCCTAACAGGGGCACCAGAAGTGCTGGAACCGGTATGGCAGGCGTATCATATCGAAGTCCTTCCTTCGCCGGATGATATTGCCCATACCCCCGGTGTGTACATCATCGACCCGCAGGGCCGGATTCGCTGGTACGTTTCGACCCCCTTTGTTGAGGCTGGCACGCCTGCTCCATCACGTCCGTTACATGAATTGCTGGTTATTCGCATACAGGAACTGCTTGCTGCCTAACCTTTACACCTCAGAGGAGAGTTACTTACGATTATGGCAAAATCGCGCATCCGTAACAAAAGACAATCCAAATCTGCCCTCCGTTCTAAAACAACCTTCATCATGGCAGCCGCTGCTGTTGTGATTTTCGGAGTGCTCTACCTGACAAGCAGATTGACTGGTGGATTAGTGCAGTTCAGGGATATTCATGGCTTGAGCTTCTCTTCAGATGGCAGCCAACTATTCGTCCCGGCACACGACGGACTGCGGGTGTATGAGAACGGGGGTTGGACAGCGCCAGACCTGCCCGTAAATGACTATATGGGCTACTCAGGAACCGACAGCGGCTTCTACAGCAGTGGGCATCCTGGGCCCGGCTCAAATCTGGTTAATCCGTTTGGTTTGATCAGAAGTACGGACGGGGGAGAAACGATTCAGACCTTAGCCTTTGCAGGGGAAACCGATTTCCACCTGATGACCGCAGGCTATGAAAGTCATACCGTTTATGTCGTCAATCCCGCACAGAATTCGCGCCTGCCGGCTGGTCTGCACTACACGCTGGACGTGGGTCAGACCTGGCAGCAGAGTACAGGGCGCGGGATCAGCGGTAGACCCATTCAACTGGCGGCCCACCCAACCGAACCGGGAACGGTCGCGGTTGCAGCGGAGGGCGGATTGTTCCTCTCGAATGATTACGGAGATACATTCACGCGGGTGGGCGATCCTGCCCCGGTGACGGCTGTCACCTTTGATCCAAATGGTGAGCGGCTGCTTTTTGCTTATCAAGGTTTGTCCGCTTATGACCTCGCCACTGGACAGACGGCCTCGTTTCAAACGCCCTCTGTTACTGGGGATGACGCTGTGGGTTACATCGCCGTCAACCCGGCCTCGGATCAAATTGCCTTCGCAACCTTCGCCAGAGACATCTATCTATCTGAGGACAAGGGTCAGTCCTGGGAAGCCATCGCCGAACAAGGGGTGAGTGGAAGTTGATCGTATTTTCGGAAGTGTTGTTAGAGGTGGTCGTCGTTAATGGAACAGCAAAAAGACTTATCCGAGAGA
>JAIOHN010000571.1 GCA_019912985.1 Anaerolineae bacterium
TGCGGTTCCTCGTAGTACAGAAGGCCAGTCAGGAAAAGCTGCTCACGCTGTCCTTTTTCCAGAGTCATAATCGCCTGAGAGCGATTACGTGGGTCATAATCGTCGTCAGTCTTTTTCAGACGAATGTGTGAACCATCATGCATCTCGACCTCGATGATTTCACCGGCTTCATAATCGCTTACGGTGATTTCCTCACGCTCCATCACGAAGTCAGACCCGAAAAATTCGATGTCGTGCAGCGGAATCTCATGGTCTTTGCCATAAGGATAGCTCTTGGTCGATTCAGGCGCGTTATTGAAGGTCACGCAGGGACTGACGATGTCGAGCACAGCCGTACCTTTGTGGGCTACAGCGGCTTTCATCAGTGCCTGCACCTGCTTGGCATCACCCGAAAAGCTGCGGGCAATAAATGTTGCGCCGCTGACCAGGGCTTCCAGCGCCAGATCAATCGGAGGTAACTCGTTGCGCCCATAATATTTCAACACCTGACCCTCGTCAGCGGTCGCTGAGAACTGGCCCTTTGTGAGGCCGTACACGCCGTTATTCTCGATGATGTAGACGATCGGGACATTGCGACGAATCATGTGCTTATATTGGCCCAGGCCGATGCTACCGCTGTCGCCATCACCGCTCACACCAATAGCGACCAGCTCATGGTTCGCCAGGGTCGCGCCAGTGGCAACAGAGGGCATACGACCATGAATGGCATTGAAAGCGTGAGAGCGTCCCAGGAAGTAAGCGGGCGTCTTGCTGGAGCAGCCGATGCCGCTGAGTTTGACAATGTTATGCTGCTCCATGTTCTGATCAAAAGCCATGCTGATAATCTGGTTTGAGATCGAGTTATGGCCGCAGCCAGGACAAAGGGTGCTTACGCCACCCTTATAATCTTCGCGACTCAGTCCGAGTAGATTTTCTTTTGCCATTATTTGCTCTCCTCTTGCAAGATTGTTTCGTGGACCCATTTTGGCGTCATCGGCAGGCCATCACCTAAGGCCAGGGATTGGAGGTGAGCTGCTTCGCCGGGTAGCTCGGTATAGAGAATCTGGCATAGTTGTCCATCAAAGTTGTTTTCTACCACGTACACGCGCTCGTGTTTACGCGCAAAATCCATCACCTCTTCAGCGAAGGGGAGGGCACGTACACGCAGGTAATTCGTTTCCACACCGCTTGCTTTCAAGCGATCACGCGCCTCCAGCACTGCTGGTTCGTTAGAACCTAGGGTGATAATGCCAATATCTTTGGCAGCGTCGTAGTCTATGATTGGGGCGGGTACTTTTGTACGAGCGTTTTCATATTTCCGGTGCAGGCGCTCCATGTTGTGAATCCAGTCATCACTGCGCTCGCTGTAAGTAGCCATATCGTTATGACCCGTGCCGCGTGTGAAATAGGCTGCGCGGGGATGATCGGTACCGGGAACTGTGCGGTAGGGGATGCCATCGTTATCGTAATCACGATAGCGATACCACTCACCCTTTTCCGCGAAGAATTCCTCTAACGCCAGCTTATCCAGTGTTTTGCCGCGATTAATGGGCTGGTCAGGATAAGTGAATGGGTCGGACATCCAGTTATTCATGCCCATATCCAGGTCGCTCAGCACGAAAACGGGTGTCTGGAGGTCTTCGGCCAGATCGAGTGCGCGCCAGCCAAATTCAAAGCATTCTTCCATGCTGCCGGGTAACAGGATCACCTGACGGCTGTCACCATGACCGAGGAAGTAGGTGAAGAGCAGATCGCCCTGGCTGGTCCGGGTGGGAAGCCCTGTGCTTGGCCCCATCCGCTCGATGTCCCAAATGACGATCGGGATTTCCGCAAAATAAGCCAGTCCGGCGAATTCAGCCATCAGGCTGATGCCGGGGCCGCTGGT
>JAIOHN010000572.1 GCA_019912985.1 Anaerolineae bacterium
CCCTCACCGACAGCGAACGCGCAGAGCTGCAAACGCTGATGCAGATTTACCAGGTCGGCACGCTGCGCAAGGCGCAGGCGCTGGCCGAGGCAGTTCGACGTGGGCTGCGCCAACCGCTGACCCCGTGACGATTTCGCGCGCCCTGCGCGAACGCGTGCGCCAGCAGGCCGGAGATCGCTGCGGCTACTGTTTGAGTGCGCAGCGTTATGTCTTTGGTTCGCTGGAAGTGGAGCACCTGATTCCGCGTGCGCTTGGTGGCACCGATGAAGAAATCAATCTATGGCTGGCATGTCGCTTCTGTAACAATTACAAAGGCGCGAAAATCGCTTTTCTCGACCCGATGACCGGCGAGGAAGTGGCTCTGTTCAATCCGCGTGAGATGGAATGGAAGACGCATTTCATGTGGAGCGCGGATGGCACGCAAATTATCGGCGTGACGGCCTGTGGTCGCGCTACGGTCGCGGCGTTACAGATGAACAATTCGATCGCGGTGCTGGTGCGGCAGCAGTGGGTGGCCGCAGGCTGGCATCCACCCGATGAGTGATGTTTGAATCAAAAAGGGCATCCTGTCTGGATACCCTTTCCTGTTTTCTGTCAGCCCAGTTCAGCTTTGATGGTTTCGGCCAGATCGCGGTTGATGCCTCTGACGGCGGTTAATTCGTCAACACTGGCTTTGCGGATGGCGTCGATGGAGTTGTCGAAAGCTTTGAGTAGCGCCTTGCGCTTGGCAGGGCCGACGCCGGGGACGGTTTCCAGCTTGCTTGCCATGCCGATCTTCTGACGACGAGCGCGGTGACTGGTGATGGCGAAGCGGTGGGCTTCATCACGGATGCGCTGCACCAGAAATAACGCCTCGCTGCGCCGGTCGAGGATGATGGGCCGGGGGTCGAAGGGTTTGTAAATCTCCTCGAAACGCTTGGCAAGGCCGACCGTCGGCACCTGATCGAACAGGCCGAACTCCTTGAGCACCTCAATGGCGATCCCTAGCTGGCCTTTGCCACCGTCGATAATCATCAGATCGGGCAGCAAGCGCCAGGTTTCATCGCGATCTTCGCCACCGGGCGCGACCTGCGGGCCAGCTTCCACGGCCTGCAAATAGCGGTTGAAGCGGCGGGTGAGGGCTTCACGCATGGACTGGTAATCGTCAGAACCGGCGTGGCTGACCGTGCGAATGTTGAATTTGCGATACTCGCTCTTTTTGGGCGTTCCCTGTACAAACATAACCCGGCTGGCGACGATGGCGGTTCCCTGAGTGGTGCTGATGTCGTAGCACTCGATGCGGTTGGGAATGGTCGGTAAATCCAGTGCTTCACGCAGTTCGGACAGCGCCTGCTCCTGCTTAACGGTATCCGCTTCCCATTGGGCGCGCATCATGCGCAGGGCTTCGCCTGCATTATCCTGCGCGACCTTGACCAGATCACGCTTGTTGCCGCGTTGGGGGACAGTGATGGTGGTTTTGCTGCCGCTGCGTTTGTCCTTGAGCCACTGCTGGATAATACGCGCTTCCTCGACTTCCTGCGGCAGAATGACATCTCGCGGGATTTCCGGCGCTTCATCATAAAAGCGCTTGATGAACTCCTGTAACACCTCGGCATCGGTTTCGTCCTCGGTGCCTTCAAGCACATGCGAGTCGCTGCCAATCAGCTTGCCATTGCGCACAAACAGAATCTGCACGACCGCGTCATTTTTATCGCGGGCCAGGGCGATGATGTCGTGATCGGTCAGGTTGTTGCCGACTGCTTTGTGGCGCTGTGTGATGAACTCGATGGCTTTGAGCTGGTCACGCAGAGAGGCCGCGCGTTCAAAATCCAGCCCTTCCGCCGCCTGATTCATCTCCACGTCCAGCCGGGCGACGACTTCCTCTGAGTGGCCGTTGAGCACCGACATCAACTCCTCGATCATGGCGCGATACTGTTCGCGGTTCACCGCGCCGATGCAGGGCGCGTTGCACAGCTTAATGTCGTAGAACAGGCAGGCGCGCTCGTCCTGGCCGGTGATGTCGCGGTCGCAGGTGAGATAGGGGAAAGCTTTGCGCAGGGTTTGCAACGTATCCTGCACCGCCCACATGGCGACATAGGGGCCGAAGTAGCGGCTGCCATCCTTGACCACGCGGCGAGTCACTTCGATTTTGGGGAAGTCGTCCTGCCAGTTGATCTTGATGTAGGGATAACGCTTGTCGTCCTTGAGGCTGATGTTGTAGAGCGGCTTGTAGCGCTTGATCAGCGTTTCTTCGAGAATGAGGGCTTTGACCTCATTCTGCTCGACGATGTAATCAATATCGACGATGTTTTCGCGCAGGCGCAGGGTCTTCTGGTTGCCCTCTGCGCTGGAGTTGAAATAGCTGCGCACACGGTTGCGCAGGCGCTTGGCTTTGCCCACGTAAATAATGGTGCCGTCCTTGTCTTTCATGAGGTAGACACCGGGTTTCAGGGGCAAATTTTTGAGAATCGTCTGGATGTGGTCGGACGGTATGAATGTCATTTGAGTTTCGTTAGCTAGTCGGATTTTTGTTCTATTTTACCACGGAGTTTGACTGTGGCGATTATTTCCTTTGCAAGGTTTTTTGCAGTAGGATAAGAGTATTGTGAGGGGGAATTCCTACCGATTTGAAGGTTATTTTATGCCACGAATATTTATCTCGTATCGTCGAGTAGACAGTGGTGCTTATGCCGGGCGCATCTATGATCGCCTGAAAGACGCTTTCGGCGCTGAGAACGTCTTTAAGGATTCGTATAACATCAAGCCGGGGATGGATTTTCGTGGGGCGATTCGCGAGCAGGTAGGCCGGTGCGATGTCCTGCTGGCGTTGATTGGGCCATGGTGGCTGGATGTGGCGCTCGATGATGGCACCCGGCGGCTGGATGTACCGGATGACTGGCTGCGGTTGGAGATTGAAACCGGATTGCAGCGAGACAGCGCGGTGGTGATCCCGGTGCTGATCGGCGGTGCTTCCATCCCTGATCCTGCTGCGCTGCCACCCTCTATTCGCGAACTGGCATTTAAAAATGGGGTGATGCTGCGGGATGACCCGTTTTTTGATCGCGATATAGAGGATTTGATCGAGCATTTACAGGCAATGGATGGGGATGCTGCGCCTGCGCCGCCTGCTGCGCCTGCTGGCAATACGCAATCTGGCAGCGGGAACGTGCAGCAGAATATCGGCTCTGTCAGCAACAGTACGGTTACTGGGCGCAATGGCCCACCGGAGGAGCCGAAAGGGTGCTTAGCGATGTTTTTGTCCAGCCCCAGATGGCAGGGAATCGGTGCGATTGCAACAATTTTAGCATTAATTGTGGCAATTATCGCGCTGCCACAATTACAGGGTGATGGACAGTCTGCGACCGAGACACCCACCACTGTACCAACCACGGTTGTTCCCGCAACGGACACAGCGGAGCCTGCTACTGATGCGCCGACACCTACACTGACAGAAGCATCCACCCAGACTCCGACTGATGCGCCTTTGAGTGCGCCAACGGAAGCACCCACGGATTCGTCTACCAATCTATCAACCGCGCCGACGACTGTCGCTGTTGGTGGTGTCACTCTGAAGATTTTCCGTGATGAGGACAGCTTCACGCTGTATGCGCCAGAAGGCAGCGATCTGAGCGGGTTGGAATACCGGGTTACGACCAACAGCGGCGAAGAGACTTACGCGCTGGAGGCTTATGCGGGTTTTCGTGGGCTGCCGTTTGCGGATTTGCCGCAGGAGGCCTGTTTCCGGCTGGTTCGAAGCGGGGGAACGCACCCTACGCCCTTACAATGCACGAGCGGTGCGCTGTTGCTGAGTCAGCAGCTTGCCAGTGCAGATCGGTTCTGGCGGGATATGGTCGCCGGGGTGGATCGCACGGTGCTGGTGTACCAGAATGATGCGCTGGTGGGAACCTGTCCCGCCGGGGAGGATGCATGTGAAATTGACTTATAGATGTATTTTGCAAGTCTGGGGTTGGGTGTGGAGCAAGTTTTAGGATAGTTCACGACCGATGCCGTGAGTAAACAGCACTTCTCTTGTCGAGTTTGAGGACTGAAATGCTTAAAAAGTATGCTTTGAGCACCATCTTTGCTTTGATTTTATGTGGGGCAACTGGGTTAAGGGCACAATCAGAACTGCCATTGGATTGCAATGAAGTTTTTATGATCGAAACATCGGAGGACTTTCCAGAAGCCAAGTACGAACTTCAAGTTTCTGCCGGTACACCCATTACCATTATCGCAACCCCCATTGCACCGACATCCAATGTGATGTTTATCGTGTACGACTCAGGGTATAACGCTATCGAACAAGTTAAAGCGAATCCTCCTGGCAGTGCAGAAATCCTGGCCGACTTTATTGCTCCATCGAGTAATTTGAAACTGAAGATTTTTGGTGTTGCTAATGAGCGTACCTTCTTTTTGAACGACTCATGGTCGAACAGGCATGGGGAGCGATATGGCGCGTTCACTGTTGAGTTTCGATGTGGAAATGATGCGCTTTCTACTGACGAGCCGCAACCCACAGAATCCCCGGTATTCGTAAGTATCACGCTGACACTGTTTCTGGATGAAAACAGCCTGACATTGTATGTGCCGCAGGCCGATGTGCCTGTTGTGCTATCTGATCTGGCGTTTCAGGTACAGATTGGCACGGATACGGTGGTGCGCAAGCTGGCGGATTATGCCAGTTTTCTTGGACTTCCATTTGATGACTTACCAACGCCCATCTGCTTCCGACTGGTGCGGGCTGGTACGAACAGTCCGCTGCCGTTGGAATGCCAGAATATCCGGCTGGTGTTGATCCAATCGCTGGCTTCGGCGGATGTGTTTTGGTTTGATCCGCTGGCCGCAGGTGCGCGGCTGGTGACGGTGTATCAGGATATTGAGCTGGTCGGTATTTGCCAGACGACCGAGGCAGGCTGTCCGGTTGACGTGATACTTGCTGCCGTTATGGCGACACCGTTTTCGACTGCAACTCTCACGCCAGCGGTTAGTGTGCCGACGGCTACCGCGACCTCAACGATAGAAGTGACGACAAGTTCCCTTTCTAATGGTGAGTGTTTGGCAGAAGTGGTGTCAGGAAATGCGCCGCTGAATGTTGTTCGACTTCGCTTGTTTCCTGACCAACCACTTACAACTCCGATTGAACCGGATTCTACGGTGATTATTATGGATAGAGACGTTCGTGATGGTCACACCTGGTATCAGATTCATTACGGTGATAACTATGTTCTACAGGGGTGGTTACGTGAGGAGTATTTGATTCCACCGATCAACTGTTCGCAATAAACGCTTAGGAGATGACATGCGTAGTATTTTAACAATGGTTGTACTTTGCTCCGTATTTTTAATTCAGTTCTTTACTGATATGAAGCCGGTCCTTGGTCAGGCTCAACTTGAATGTGGGTCAGTAATTGATGGGGATATTCTTGTTGATCGAGAAATACAGGAATTCCAAGTGCCTGTGAGCAGTGGTAGTCGTTTATTTGTCCATGCAGAAGTTACTAACGGAACTTTAGTAATCGATACTGATATTATTGCTCCAAATGGGACAATCTTAGGAGGGGAAATTAATTGGAGTGCTCGGAATGAACTGAAACAGATCAATTCTGAAGAGTTGTTTCAAGCAGGAAACTATACTGTACGAGTTGGGGGGTTTACTGATTTGGGCGGTTCGTACAGGCTGTTTGTCACTTGTCTGGATAAAGAGGGAACAGTAACGAGCCAGATCAATTCGGTGCAGCAAGGGGAGTGCGGTGCAATTATTGAAAATGAGTTTGTGAGAGATGATGAAATTCATAGGTACTATTTATCAATGATGCGTGGGGATGTTTTAAATACGGCGGCTGAGGTCGTGGAGAGTAATTTTCCGCTGCGACTTGATATCGGGATTTTCGGTAAGGTTGGAGAGTTGAATTCTCTAAGCTTTTATTCTCGTAGCGTTGAAAATGTAGCTGTAACGAATGGCCTACCTGAAGATGGTATATACAGTGTGCTTGTTCAAGGTTATAACCAGACAGGAGGGCCTTACCGACTCTACATTGGATGCACCCTAGCCGATGGCTCTACAATTAGCCCAGGCTCTGGTCCTAGCATACAATTAAAATCTGGACAGGTTGAAAGGGCAGTGCCTGATTCAGAAATCCCCGAAACTTCTGACCATGTAACCGAAGCTGTATTTTCTGGTACAGGTTTTCCTGGGCTGGCTCCAGTAGATTTTACCAATGGCGTAACGATTCCTTTTACGGCGGGTGCGCCGAATGTCGGCAGCCTGTCACCGGGATTTGAGGGGGTATTCGGATTTACGCTGGATGCCAACAGCGGTGAGCGCTACAGTTTTGAGTTTACACGGATGAGTGGCAATATCAACCTGGGCATTGCGATCCTATCGCCGGATAATCAGGTGGTCTTCTACGGCGGGATGATCGCTGGTGATGTACTCTCGACGCAGGTCACTTTCCCGACCAGTGGGCAGTATACGATTGGCGTGTTTCAGGTGGATTTACTGCCGCCGGACGCGCCAGAGGCGACAACTTTTCAAATAATGGCATCACCGAGTTAGATAAGGAATGCAAAGATGAGACGCATCGTGCTGTTGGGAATCATGCTGTTGGTGTGGGGACTGCCGGCGGTAGCGCAATTACCGGAAGCGCCGACACCGGTCGCCTGTGGGGATACCATCACCGCCGAACTGGAAAATGATGAAATGGCGTATTACGGGCTGGATTTGAATGCCGGAAACACCATGAATCTCAAACTGGAGCAGATCGGCAATGTCAATGACATTCGCTTCCGGGTGTATGACCGAGGTGACAATAACCTGATTACGCTCAATGTCGAGGTGGCGGGGCAGGCCGGACCGGGGAATGCCTGGCTTCACGGTGCAAATGAACTGACGCTGACGGTGCCGATCAGCGGGACGTACAAGATTGAAGTGTATGATCGCAATAACGTGGTTGGCACGTATACACTCTACATCAACTGTGTGAAAAGTGGCGTGGAAATCAAGGCAGGGGAGCCGCCGCCAGCGGAAGAGGCAGATAGTGATCCCAATGTGTCTCTGCCACCCGCTTTTTCCGGTGTTGGTTTTCCGGGGCTGCCGCCCGTAGATTTCAGCAATGTGGCACGGCTGCCGCTGCCGCTCGATGTGGCGATGAGCGGGGCGGTGACTCCTACCGGCGGCGAGATCATCGGGTTTACGCTCGATGCCGAGGAAGGTGACGTGATCGACCTGAACCTGACACGGCTTTCGGGCAATCTCAACCTGGGGCTGGTGATGCTGTCGGCAGATAATCAGGTGGTGTTCCAGGCGAGTCTGATAATCTCGGACACGCTGTTTACGCGGCTGACGATCCCATCGACTGAGCAGTATACCATCGGCGTGTTTCGGGTCGATCTGCTGCCGCCAGATGCGCCACAGGCCACGGCCTTCCAGGTGCAGGTGCTGCCGAAGGAATAGTGCAGGTGCTTGCCAGCGTCTGCGCTGCACCCTATAATCGAGAATATCAGTGGTAGAGGGATAAATTATGGGCGAAACTGCTTTACTGGTCTATGAGAACGGATTGGCCGAGGGTCAGGAAGTGGATGTTGGGGCGGTTTTGAGCCACAAACCGGCGTTTATCCTGGGCAGTGATGCACGCTGCCAACTCACGCTGCTCGATCCACAGGTCGCGCCTTCACACACCTCCATCAGCTTTGACGGCCAGCATTATACGATTAAGCCGACTCTGCCACGGCTGGCTTTCTATGTGAATGGTGAAGCAGTAGAGCATGTCACGGTGCTGCATCCGGGTGATCGGGTGCAGGTGGGTGATACGGTGCTGCGTTTCGCCATCGAGGAGCGTGACTCAGCGGCGGCACCGAATGCGATCAAACTGGCTGTGATGCCTGCACGTTCCGTAAGCTCGTCACCACCTATCGCCGCTACGCCAACACCAAAATCCGAGTCGGGACGCGCGATCACGCCAACACATTCCGCCATGCAGATGTCCAGCGTGACCGCTGTTACCAGTGTCGCAGCGCCAACGGTTTATTTCCCGACGCACGATGCCCAGAACGGGACGAATCTCGTCGCGATTGTCGGCAGTCTGGGGGTGCTGGTGGCTGTGCTGGGGTTTGTACTCGTGATGGTTGGCAACCTGAACACGGCGTCCGGCTCCACGGTGCAAAGCATTCCTGCTAATCTGGCGACAGGCGAAAACGCTACCCTGATTATGTTCGAGGCGTCGTGGTGTACCTACTGTGCGCAGCAAAAGCCGATCGTCAACCGCCTGGAACGAGAGTATGTGGGGCTGGTGGATGTGCGGCATGTCGATATTGATGACATGCGCAATCAGCGCTTGGTCTCGGAGTATAATGCGCGTTCGATCCCGCTGCTGGTGGTGATGGATCGCAACCAGGAAGTGATCGCGATCTTTCGTGGGTTGCAGCGTGAAGAGACGATCCGGCAGGCATTGGAGATGGCGATTCTGTAGCAGAACATTGTATTCTGTAAATGTGATAGATTATTTACGGGGGCGTCCTGCCGGGACGCCCTTACACGTTATGAGGTTGGTTTCATGCGAAAGTTGAACCCAGGGATGGTGGTTTTGAGTGCCGGTACGGTGGTGCTGGGTGGCGCGCTGCTGGCGGCCTGCGCGCTGGTGGTTCTGCTGCTCATCAACTTTACCAGCCCTGGGCCGAGTTCACCGACCCGCACACCGACGCGTACGGTCGCGCCAGAGGCGACGGAAACGGATGGTGAAGTAGACGCCACGGCAACGATTACCGCCGCGGTACCGTCCCTGCCGACTCTGCTGCCAACGCTGGCACTGACCACGCAACCCGAGCGCGAGCCTGCGGAAGTCGTGCGGGAGTACTACGAGCTGGTCAGCGACGAACAACTGACGACTACCTGGGCAATGCTCAGTGATGACTTCAAAGAAACCTTCAACTGCTGCGGGCCGGATTATGATTACGATGGCTATGTCGATTGGTGGACCAGCGTCGATCATGTCGAAATGAATAATCTGCGGACGGTGGCGCAATCCACCAACCGCGCGGTGGTGTATGTCGAACTGGCCTACCACATGAAGGCGGGCGGTGTCTCCGAAGACAAAGAGCCATACATTGAGCTGGAATATGACCCCGCCCAGAATGCATGGCTCTTCGATGATAAAGGGCCAACCGAAACAGGTCGCGTTAATTAATCGCCCGCGAGTAGTGGCTGAAAAACTCCCAGATTACCTCACTGGCATTGATGTCCGTGTTAACTTTGCCAGCGATGTCCGCTGGAATCCGGTCTGGTACGCCGGGCCAGTTATGACCACCGCCAGCGATGCCGTAGAAGATGGTCTGCGTGTCGTTGGCACAGTTAAAAATCAATTGGCGCACGGTGGTTTCCGGTGAGTCGCCTGCCGGTGGGATGTCGTTCTGCTGGTATTCTTCCCCACAGTCATTGTGCTGCACCCAATACTCGAGCGAGTTGAGCACGGGCGCGGTCACATAGAGTGTGCGCCCGGAAAATTCGCGCGGCATCCCATTCCAGGGGATGCTGATGTCGTGGGTGCCGTGGATGAACATGATTGGCACGGGCGACGCTTGCTCGCACAGGGTGAGCATACCGAGGTAGGCGGTCGCGCCGACTGCTGCGTAGGCCGCATACTGGTCCGGGACTTCACAGGCCAGGCGCTCGGTCATGAAGCCACCGTTGGAAAAACCGGTGACGTAGACACGGGCCGGGTCAATGTTCAAGTCCTGGGCGAGGTCGGCCATCAGGACGGTTAAGAAGCGGGTGTCGTCCTGTGGTGGCTGGGGATAAATGGAAATGTCGCGGCCATAATTCCACTCATTGTTGAGGCCATCCGGATAGAGGGCGATGAAGCCCTCGCGCTCGGCCACTTTGTTCATATCGGTGATATAGGCGATGCCTGCGCCGTTATCGGGGCGGCCATGCAGGGTGATCACCAGCGGCGTTGGGTTCTCCGAGTCGTAACTGGAAGGCACGTAAAGCGCGTAACCGCGTGCAGCCTCAGGCTCGTCCACTGGCTGCGGCTCCGGCGGTGTCCAATCCGCGCCTTCGGTGAAGAAGCTCAGCACCATATCCGTGGCATCCACGCCGAACTGGTTAAGGTAATAATCACCCACGTGCGGCCAGGCACTGCCACCGCCTTCGATGCTGTAAAAGGCCAACCGGTGGCCGCTATCGCAATCGCTGAAGGTGGTGAGGTTATCCTCTGTGGTGGGGGTGCCGTCACAGCCGATGCGCTGCGCCCAAAAGTCCAATGTCTCATCCACGCTGCTGGTGGAGGAATAAGTGAAGATGTGGCCTTCAGGCCAGTAGGTGGGATCATCAGTGCCGTGAATGATGAGCAGATCCAGCGGCGCACTGGTTTGTGGACAGGTAGTCTCGTGATAATTCCACAGCAGTGTCCCAACTACCGCGACCCCGGCGAAGCGCTCCGGCAGTTCACAGGCGAGGCGATAGGCCATGCTGCCACCGCCCCCCAGGCCGACAAGATAGATGCGCTCGGTGTCGATGTCATAGGTGGCGCTGAGTTCGTCAATCAGATCGCTGATGAACTGGAGATCATTGACATCCGTCACCGCAGAAAACCCAACCTGGCGGCCATCCGCCCAGGCAAGTTCGCTGGCTTGCGG
>JAIOHN010000573.1 GCA_019912985.1 Anaerolineae bacterium
ATTCTGTTCGCGCGCGGAGTCGTAAAAGCCATTTTGCGCATTCGAATGGATATTGAATGTGGCTGCGATATTACTTAAGACTGGTCCGGTCGTTGGCAGATGCAGGGTCGCGCGACCATAACCGATGTACAAGGCAGGCACAATGATTAACGCCGCCGTGGCGAGCGCAGGCGCAGCCCGACGAAATGGGTCAATTAACCAACGACTGAGATAGTTGTGCGGGAAGTGCCAGTTCGCATTCAGACAGCGCGCGGCGAATATGCCGCTGAAGATGCAGACAGCGGAAATCGACGTGGCGAAATAACTATCTCCAGCGCCCCATTTACCGGCAAGGATACTGTTGGCAACTGCCGCGACTAACCACAGACTGTAGATTGAAAGTCGATCAAAATAAAGCTCATAAACTGCATAAAGCAGTGCTGGCACAATCAGGAAACCGTGGAGACCGAACCATAGTTTGAACAAAGCTATTGTCTGGTCCGGGTAAAAGTCGTTGACGTTCGCGGCGATAGTCTGCAACCACCACTGGCCGTTGGTGGCAATGTTAATGCCCAGAAAAATCAATCCACCGACCAAGGCCAATCCTACTGCCGTGATCATACCGCGTCGAGGCTGCCGGATAAACAGGAAAGCAAGGGCTGCAATTGCCGTGGCATAGGCTAATTGTTTGGTATAGCCCGCAGCCAAAATGAACGCCAGGCCCGTAATCAGCACACGTCTTCGACGGGTTACATTCTCGATCTCGCTGACATGCGCCAGGATGACCACCGCCAGTGTCTCAAACATGACCATCGTCATGTGCTGGCGAAACAGCGGGCCAATATGGTAGATCGTGTTTGAGGAGAGAAAAGCCAATCCCGCCAGGATCGCAACAGTACGATGATGGCTTTCACGATAAACGGCGTAGCCGATGGCACTGGCGGTCACCAACGTGCCTAAAAAGCCAAGCAGTCGCCCATACCAGTACGCTGGACCAAATAGCCAGACAAAAGGTGCGGCGATGATGTGAAAGAGGGGTGGATAATTGCTGGAATAAAACGGGTAAATTTCGGTATCGAGATAAGGCCACTGGCCCTGACTGAACAGGATCGTATCGACCAGCTCAAAGCCTTCCCCCTGATCGTAATCGAAGGGAAACTGGATGAGATTGGCCGCATATACTACGTATACGACAAGATGAAATGTCAGCAGGACAAATGCCGTGATAATCAGGGCTCGGTGGAGCCACCAGACAGGTGCGCTGGTTGAAGGTGTTTTGTGCATAGCGCTCAGGCAGGTGCGTCTTTCAATGGCAGCAGGGTGAGGCCGATGAATGCCAGCGCAATCATGAGTGCCAGCGCGATCTGTTGCGCAGGGCCGATTCCTCCCTCACGCCCCACATCCACAAGATCAATGGCAATAATGCCTGCGAACCCGATCACGCCTCCGATGAAAAGTAAAAAACCAAGTTGTCGTTTGGTGAGTGCTTGAGTTAACATGGGACGGCAGTATACCATAGGTGCAGTCCCTGCGGTTAGCTCAGGCTGAGGCAATGTCTTAAAAAATATTTGATTCTTCTATCCATTTCCACAATTGTGAAACTTTTGATGCTGGCCCGCGTATAAACTTACAGATAGAGGCAAACCCGTACAAGGATGCAGGATTAATGGCAGACGAATTTAACCAAGACGATAGCGAACGCGTTTCGCGTCTTTCATCCGCAGAAGCTGAGGCTGAACCCCCTCTCGAAACCCCCGCAAGGCCGCTGTTTGAAACCGGCACGCTGCCCCCACGCCCAGGAAGCCGCCCACGAAGCTATAGTAC